>CAYMOM010000155.1:0-4427 GCA_964391995.1 uncultured Faecalibacterium sp. | reverse complement strand
CTGCTGCTGGTACAGCTTGCCAAAGATGGCGTACACCTTCTGGGTGAAGGCCTCCATGGCATTCTTGATTTCATCGGCATTGTTGCCTTCGCGCACCTTCTTGAAGGCGTCAATCTCGGTCTGAACGGTGTTCTTGTCCTCATCGGTCAGCTTGTCGCCGTTCTCCCGGAGCTGCTTTTCCATCTCGTAGATCAGGCTGTCGGCGTGGTTGAGGGTTTCCACCTCTTCCTTGCGCTTCTTGTCCTGCTCGGCGAACTGCTCGGCTTCCTTCACGCGCTGCTGAATTTCTTCCTCGGTCAGGTTGGTGGAAGCGGTGATGGTAATCTTCTGCTCGTTGTTGGTGGCCTTGTCCTTGGCGGACACGTTCACAATGCCATTGCGGTCGATGGAGAAGGTGACCTCAATCTGGGGCACGCCACGGGGCGCGGGAGCAATGCCGGTCAGCTGGAAGCGGCCCAGGGACTTGTTGTCGTAGGCCATCTGGCGTTCGCCCTGCAGCACGTTGATTTCCACGGTGGTCTGCCCGTCAGCTGCGGTGGAGAACACCTGGGACTTGCTGGTGGGGATGGTGGTGTTCCGGTCGATCAGCCGGGTGAAGATGTGGCCTTCGGTTTCCAGGCCCAGGGACAGGGGCGTCACGTCCAGCAGCAGCACGTCCTTCACTTCGCCGCCCAGCACGCCGCCCTGGATGGCAGCGCCGATGGCCACGCACTCGTCAGGGTTGATGCCCTTGAAGGGCTCCTTGCCGGTGATCTTCTTCACGGCCTCCTGCACGGCAGGAATGCGGGTGGAGCCACCCACCATGATGATCTTGTCAATCTGGTTGTAGGACAGGCCGGCATCGGACAGGGCCTTGCGCATGGGCTCCATGGTGGCTTCCACCAGGTCGGCGGTCAGCTCGTCAAACTTGGCGCGGGTCAGGGTGATGTCCAGGTGCTTGGGGCCGGTGGCATCGGCGGTGATGAAGGGCAGGTTGATGTTGGCGGTGGTGGTGCCGGACAGCTCAATCTTGGCCTTCTCGGCGGCTTCCTTCAGGCGCTGGGCAGCAATCTTGTCCTGGCGCAGGTCTACGCCGTTTTCCTTCTTGAACTGGTCAGCCACATAATCGATGATGCGCTGGTCGAAGTCATCGCCGCCCAGGCGGGTATTGCCGTTGGTGGACAGCACTTCAAACACGCCATCGCCAATGTCCAGGATGGACACATCGAAGGTGCCGCCGCCCAGGTCGTACACGAGAATCTTGTGGGCGCCGTCCTTGTCCAGGCCATAGGCCAGGGAAGCGGCGGTAGGCTCGTTGATGATGCGCAGCACTTCCAGGCCGGCGATGCGCCCGGCATCCTTGGTGGCCTGGCGCTGGCTGTCGTTAAAGTAGGCAGGCACGGTGATGACAGCCTGGGTGACGGTTTCGCCCAGGTAGGCCTCGGCGGTTTCCTTCATCTTCTGCAGCACCATGGCGGAGATGTCCTGGGGGGTGTAGGCCTTGCCATCGATGTTCACCTTGTAGGCAGTGCCCATTTCACGCTTGATGGAAATGACGGTGCGGTCGGGGTTGGTAACGGCCTGGCGCTTGGCTACCTGACCGATCAGGCGCTCGCCGTCCTTGGTGAAGGCCACCACGGAAGGGGTGGTGCGGGAGCCTTCAGCGTTGGGGATCACAACGGGCTGGCCGCCTTCCATCACGGCAACGCAGCTATTGGTGGTACCCAGGTCAATACCGATGATCTTGCTCATAATCTTTTCCTCCTATTATGTCCGTATGTTTCGGTTGATGGTCAATCTATTTCAGAAAGAGCCTTGCTCTTTGCTGACGAATTTATTCGGGGACAACCTTCACCATGGCGAAGCGGAGCACCGTGTCGCCCATCTGGTAGCCCTTTTGCAGCACCATGCACACGGTGCCGGGCTCGCCATCCTCTGCCGTGCCCTGCATGATGGCGTTTTCCAGGTTGGGATCGAACTTCTCGCCCAGGCGGTCGATGGGGGTCACGCCGTATTTGGTGTAAACCTCCCGCATCTGCTTCAGCACCAGCTCCACGCCGCTGCGCAGGGCATCGTCGGCTCCGGCGGCATCCAGGGCCCGTTCCAGGTTGTCCAGCACGGGGAGCATGGCCTTGGCAACGTCCCGCTGGCCTTCTGCATAGGCATCCGCCCGGACGGATTCATTCCTGCGGCGGAAGTTGTCGAAGTCGGCCTGCACGCGCTGGGCCAGGTTCAGGTATTCCTCCGCCTGGGCGCTGGCCTTGTCCAGGTCGGCCTGGAGCTGGAGCACATCGGCTGCGGCCTCCTCGGCGGGGGTATCCACGGGGGTTTCCTCCTGGAGGATTTCCTCCGGCTGCTGGTTGCGATCTTTTCTGCTCATTGGGCTTTATTCTCTGCCTTTCTTTGTTGGTTGGTTCAGCCATCGCTGAACAGCTCGGACAGCTGATGACCCATGGTGCCCAGAATGGCGAGCACCTTGTCATACTGCATGCGGGTGGGACCGATGACGCCAATGGTGCCCTGCTGCCCGTTGCCCGTGGAATAGCTGGCGGTGACAATGGAGCAATCCGCCATTTCCGGCACGCCGGTTTCCGGGCCAATGCGGACGGTGAAGGCCATTTCACCCTGCTGGGCGATGATGGAGGCCAGCTTTTCCCTGGTTTCCATCAGGGTCAGGAAGGAGCGGGCCTTTTCCGTATCGCTGTACTCGGGATAGCTGAGGATGTTGCTGCGCCCGCCAATGGCCACGCGGGTCTGGCTGCTGGCTGCATTGTCCTTCAGGAAGGTATTCAGCCCGGGAAGGATGTTCTCCCCCTGCTGGAAGCGCCCTGTCAATTGGGGCAGCAGCTCGGCTGCCTCCTGCAGGGTGCGGCCTGCCAGCTCCTCCGTCAGCGTTTTGGAGATGGCGTAAAGGGCATCGCCGTCCAGCTGGTCGGATACGCGGATCACCGTGTCCCGCACGATGCCGCTGTCGGTCACAATCACCACCAGGGCGGATGTGGCGCTGACAGGCACCAGCTGAATGGTGCGGATATGGGGCTGAGGCCCGGTGGGCGGCAGCACCACAGCGGTGTAGTGGGTCAGGCTGGAAAGCACCTGGGCGGCGTGGTCAATCACGTCCTCCATCTGCTGCACCCGGCCCAGGAAGTGGGCGCGGATGGCATCCTCGCTGTCGGAATGGAGCAGCCCCCGGCGCAGCAGCTGATCCACATACAGCCGGTATGCCTTGGCGGAGGGAATGCGCCCTGCGGACACATGGGGCTGATCCAGGTAGCCCAGCTCCTCCAGGTCGCTCATCTCGTTGCGGATGGTGGCGGAGGAAAGGCCCATGTCGTACTTCTTGGAAATCGTCCGGGAGCCCACAGGCACAGCCGTCAAAATATAGTCGTCAATGATGGCCTGCAGAATGCGGAACTTCCTTTCATCCATGCCCATGAACTCACTTCCTTTCGTTGTGTTCATCCCCGGTGGAAAACCTTGCGGCGGATATGGGTGTGGGCACCGCCCGCCCGCAGGAGCCTACTGTACTACCCATTGCCTGCGGCGGATATGGGTACGGGCACTGCCCGCCCGCGGGAGCCTACTGTGGTTTCCATCGCCTGCTGCGGATATGGGTGTGGGCACTGCCCACACTGTTAGCACTCACCGGGGTCGAGTGCTAACTACGATGATAAGATAGCACCGCCCGGCGGATTTGTCAAGGGTTTTGCAAAGAAAGAGCCATGAATTTTTTGTGAATGAAGGAAGTTCATAAGAAATTCATGTTGGCAGGGTATGCTACAAGGTGGATGCAAGGATAAAGGAGGCTGTTATATATGAAGAAAAACATCATCAGCGCCCTGTGGCTGTGTGCGGCGGTGCTGCTGGCGGCAGCGGGCCTGGGCTGCATGCTGAACCCCGGGGACGTGATGAGCATGATGGCGGACTGGGTCGGCTGGGTGATGGTGCTTTCCGGCCTGATGCAGCTGGGCGTGGTGTGGCTCATGCGCCAGACGGTCTTTGGCGATCGCTCCTTTTTTGTCAAGGCCATGGTGAGCCTCATTGCAGGCGTGTTTATCATGGGCAAGAGCTTCATCGCCGGCGAGGTGCTGCGGGTGCTCATCAGCATGATGGTACTGGTGGATGCCGTCAGCCTGCTGGGCGCAGCCTGGGCCATGAACGCCGCAAAGGTCAGGGGCCGCGGCTGGCTGTGGCTCATCGGCCTGGCGGAGCTGGCCCTGGGAGTATGCGGCTTTCTGAAGCCGGAGATCCTCAACATAGCCGTCAGCACCATCATGGGCGTCAGCCTGATTTACGAGGGCCTGTCCCTGACCTATACCTGGTTCATCGGCATGCAGTGGCGCAGGCTGATGAACCGGTAACACCTGCTCCCCGGTCTGCGAAATGCAGGCCCCAGGGTGTCGAAAAAGTGGCAAAGCCACTTTTTCGAGGATTTGCGCTCCGTCACT
>CAYMOM010000154.1:0-4554 GCA_964391995.1 uncultured Faecalibacterium sp. | reverse complement strand
GGAACACCGAGTTCCGCAACCGCTTCCGCAATGTGGATGTGCTGATGGTGGACGATATTCAGTTCATTGCCGGGCGGGACAGCACCCAGGAGGAGTTCTTCCACACCTTCAACGCCCTGCACACCGCCGGCAAGCAGATTATCCTGACCAGCGACAGGCCGCCCCAGGAGATTGCCCGGCTGGAGGAGCGCCTTTCCAGCCGCTTTGCCTGGGGGCTGATTGCCGATATTACCCGCCCGGATATTGAAACCCGCATTGCCATCCTGCGGGAAAAAGCCCGGCAGGACCACGCCAACGTGGGGGATGATGTGCTGGAGATGATTGCTGCCAATGTGGAAAGCAACATCCGCGAGCTGGAGGGCAGCCTGACCCGGCTGGTGGCCTATGCCAACCTGGTGGGCCAGCCGGTGACGGCGGAGCTGTGCCGCGACGCCCTGCGGGAGATTTTCGAAAAACCTAAGGCCCGCTCCATCACGGTGGAAATGATTATTCAAACGGTCAGCAGCTATTACGGCATTCCCGCAGCCGAGCTGATTGGCCCCGGACGCCGCCGGGAGATTACCGTACCCAGGCAGATCGCCATCTACCTGACCCGGGAAATGACCCCCATGAGCCTGCCCCAGATTGGCCAGGCCTTTGGCGGGCGGGATCATTCCACCATTCTGCACTCCTACAACGCGGTGAACGATGGCATGAAAACCTCACCCAGCATGGCCAGCGTGGTGAACGACATCAGAAACCTGGTGAAGGGGGAAAAGTAACCTGCGCCCAGCTTTGACAAAAGAATTTGAAAAAGTGCTTGACAAGGGTATGGAAGTTTGCTATAATAGCTCTCGCAGTCACGAAAACTGCGAGATGCAATGGGGAATGGTGTAATGGCAGCACCTGCGACTCTGACTCGTATTGTCTAGGTTCGAATCCTAGTTCCCCAGCGCATATGCCTCCGTTGTCTAGAGGCCTAGGACGCGGCCCTCTCAAGGCTGAAACACGGGTTCGAATCCCGTCGGAGGTGCGTACGCGAAACCGCTGAATCCACAAGGGTTCAGCGGTTTCGCGTACGCTCGGGTACACACAAAAGTACTCGTTTTTTGGCTGACACGGCGACTCGCCACGCGGAGGATGCGAATTGTTCCATCGGAGCGCAATAGCTCCCCCGGGAGGCGGCTGAGGGTGCACTCGCACGAGTTCATGCCCATTGGCCATGCATAGACCGTGCAGTGTAAGTGTGTAGCATGCGGGCGAACACAGTTCGACCCTACACAGCCTTGGGCGCATGTTGTGGGGTGCAAGGTGTGAGTTTCCACCTCATCAGTCCCTCCGGGACGGCTTTCCATCCAGGGGGAGCCGTTTCGCAGGCCGCGCATTTCGCACACCAAAACTTGCAATTATCCGGCATATTTGATAAAATGAGTGCGTCTTGTATACCAAGGAGGAATGGACATGCGTATTTTTGTGGACGCCATGGGCGGCGATGACGCGCCCCGGGCACCGGTGGAGGGCACCATTGAGGCGCTGCGCAGGTTTGACGGGCTGGAGGTTGTGCTGGCTGGTGATTTGCCGCAGTTGGAACCCCTGCTGGTGAATTGCGATGATGTGCGCAGCCGCATCACCCTGCTGGATGCGCCGGAGGTTATCACCAACCATGAAAGCCCGGTGATGGGTGTGCGGACAAAGAAAAAGTCCGCCACGGTCATCGGCATGCTGCAATTGAAGGAAAAGCAGGTGGACGGCTTTGTTTCCGCCGGCTCCACCGGCGCCACCCTGGCTGGCGGCATGTTCCGCCTGGGGCGCATCCCCGGTGTGGAGCGGCCTGCGCTGGCACCGCTGATCCCCAACGGCAAGGGGCATTTCCTGCTGATTGACTGCGGCGCCAATGTGGACTGCAAGCCCGAATACCTGACCCAGTTCGGCCTGATGGGCACCGCCTACATGAAGGGCGTGATGGGTGTTGAGAACCCCCGGGTGGGGCTGATCAACATCGGTGCGGAGGCTGAAAAGGGCAACGCTTTGCTGAAGGAAACCTACCCCATGATGGAGCAGGCGGGCTACAACTTCATCGGCAATGTGGAGGCACGGGACATTACCGCCGACCAGGCTGATGTGCTGGTGTGCGATGGCTTTACCGGCAATGTGGTGATGAAGTTCATGGAGGGTGTGGCAGGCACGCTGATGGGCATCATCAAAAAAGAAATGCTGGCGGACACCCGTGGCAAGCTGGCCGGGCTGATTGGCAAGCCTGCCTTCCGCCGGGTGAAAAAGGTGATGGACTACACCGAGGTGGGCGGCGCGCCGCTGCTGGGCGTTCAGGGCGCTGTGGTGAAGGCCCACGGCTCCAGCAATGCCCACGCCTTCGCCTGCGCCATCGGCCAGGTGATGAAGATGATTGACGGCCATGTGGTGGAGATCATCGAAAAGGGCGTTGCGCCCAGGGATTAAGGCATTTCCCCGCTTGCGGGCGATGCGATAGATTCATTCTGCATTTATAAGGAGGAAACAGCAATGATTTTTGACACCGTGAAAACCATGATTGCCAAGCAGCTGAAGGTGGACGAGGCCGCCATTACCGCCGATTCCCGCCTGATTGAGGACCTGAAGGCCGATTCCGCCAACATCATGGTCATGATCATGGATCTGGAGGATCAGTACGGCATCGTGGTCGAGGATGACCAGATCATGAAGCTCAAGACCGTGGGCGATGTGGCTGCCTACATCGAAAAGCACCAGTAACCAGAGGGCGCTGCCCTCTGGACTCCCGCTCAAGGGCGCTGCCCTTGAGAATCCTGCTTAAGGGATTTCATCCCTTAAGAATCCCGCTTTTCTGCGGCGTGACTGGGCTGCTCCTTTGCAGGGGTCACGCCGCGCAACGGGCGCGGCGCGACGTGGGGAACGGGGGCGGGCGCCGGAGGGTGTTTCGGTTTTATCATATTATGGAAATGCGTAGAACAGAGAACGTTTGCGGAATGCTTTCTGTTCTGCCCGTTGGAGGATTTATGCAAAATTTGATGAATGCGCTGGGGTATCAGTTCAAGAACCCGGCGCTGCTTCGCCAGGCACTGACCCACCCTTCCATGGGGAAGAACGACAACCAGCGCCTGGAGTTTCTGGGGGATGCGGTGCTGCAGTATGTGATGAGCGATATCCTCTATGCCACCCATCCGGAAAGCCAGGAGGGCAGCCTGACCCACCTGCGGGCGCTGCTGGTGTGCGAGGCGGCCCTGAGCCAGGTGGCCCGCGGGCTGAACGTGGGCCAGGCGCTGATCATGGACAGAGGCGAGGAGCTGACCGGCGGCCGGGACAAGCCCAGCGTGCTGTGCGATGCCATGGAGGCCATTCTGGCAGCGGTTTACCTGGACGGCGGCATGGAGGAGGCCCGGCGCGTGGTGAAGGCCTTCTGGCCCAAGCCGGAGGATGTCCACCGCCCCATGCAGGACAGCAAGGGTGCCCTGCAGGAGTTTTTGCAGAAGGACGGCGGCCCGGCGCCCACCTATGCCATTCTGGCCCAGGATGGCCCGCCCCACGACCGTACCTTTCAGGCCGCTGCCTACCGCAACGGCGCCGAGCTGGGCCGGGGAACAGGTCGCACCAAAAAGCAGGCCGAGCAGGCTGCCGCGCTGGATGCACTGAAAAGGCTGAGATAGGCCGCTGAACAGGAGAAAAGGATGCACGAAATTGATACGCTTCAACCGATGAGCGGCGTAAACAAGACATTGTACATTCCCTTGTATGGCAAGGCGTATGTGAGCCGAAAAGGCATAATCCTTCGCGATAAAAAGGCGGAAGAGCTTTGGGAGCAGGCTGGCCTTGACATGAAGGGCAAGTCAAAATCAAAGTGGCTGGCATATGATATGGCCATGCGCGCTGGGGTTTATGATGAGTGGGCAGCCCGCAAAATCCGCGAAATGCCTGATGCGCTGGTGCTGCACATTGGCTGCGGCCTGGATGGGCGAATTGAACGGGTTGTCCCCGTGAACACCCACTGGTATGACATTGATTTTCCTGATGTGATTGCAGAACGCCAGAGGCATTACGCACAGATACCCTTCTACCACATGGTTGCGGCGGACATGCGCAAGCCTGACTGGAAGGCTGCTGTACCCGCCGGAAAGCGGGCCATCGTCCTGATGGAGGGCGTAAGCATGTATTTCCAGCCCCATGAGCTGGCGGCGCTGCTGGCTGACCTGCGTGGACATTTCACGGACATGACCCTTTTGATGGATTGCTATTCAACACGGGCAGCGAGACTTTCGCAATACAAAAATCCCATTAACGATGTGGGTGTGAGCCAGGTTTACGGCTACGACGACCCTGCGGCGCTGTCAGCATCCAGCGGCTTGCTATTCGTGCAGGAGCACTGCATGACCCCGGCTGGGTACATCAACGAGCTTCCGGGCGTGGAGCGAATCATTTTCAAGTGCCTGTTCGCCGGCCGGTTGGCCCGATCGCTGTACAGGATGTTTGAGTTTCAAACGCCATAAGGAAAGCGCCCCCTGCGGAGGAGCGCTCAGCGTGTCGAAAAAGTGGCAAAGCCACTTTTTCGAGGATTTGCGCTCCGTC
>CAYMOM010000153.1:0-4557 GCA_964391995.1 uncultured Faecalibacterium sp. | reverse complement strand
ACAGTGACGGAGCGCAAAGCCTCGAAAAAGTGGCTTTGCCACTTTTTCGACACGCTGAGCAGCAGTCGCATTACGGCTGCTGCATCCTTTTATCTTGTTGGAGGGTACCATGCGTAATATTCGCTATGATGTTCAAACCCTGCCGGAGGACGGAAATGAAGTCCGCCTGATTTACTGCGCCATCGCCCAGTATGATACCTCCTGGCATTCCAGCATGCATTCCCATCCCCACGCGGAGCTGTTCTTCTGCCTGGATGGCGTGGGCAGGCTGCATATCGGCAGCGAGAGCATCCCCCTGTCCCAGGGTGATTTCTTTCTCATCAATCCCGGGGTGGAGCACACCGAAGTCTCCGATGCAGAGGGACAGCTGTCCTACATTGTCATTGGGGTCAGCGGTGTGCGCTTTCTGGCGGAGGACGGCAGCCTGCCCAAGTATCGCCTGCTGCGGGCCAGGCAAAGCTCCCACGAGTTTGCACCCTATTTTCAGGACATTCTGCGGGAGGTTTCCCGCCAGCGGGACGGCTATCTGGACATCTGCCTGAGCATCCTGAACATCCTCTTCGCCAAGGCCCGGCGTTCCACCCAGGTGGAAATGGCCGACAGCGCCTTTGTACCCAGCTCCCTGGACTGCAGCAGCATCAAGCAGCTGATTGACGAGCACTTCGCTCAGCCCATCACCCTGGACTGGCTGGCCCGGCAGGCCCACATCAGCAAGTATCACCTGTCCCATTCTTTCAGCCGGCAGTACGGGGTTTCACCCATCCAGTATCTCAACAAAAGAAGGCTGGAGGAGGCCCGGTATCTGCTTGCCAATACGCTCACAAGCCTGAACGAAATCAGCATGCTGACCGGGTTTTCCTCCCCCAGCTACTTTTCACAAACCTTCAAGCGCCATGCCGGCGTCAGTCCTTCTGATTACAGGAAGGCTCACATGGGCAATGGCTGATCAGATCTCATACCACAGGATGGCGTTGGGCTCCAGGGTCAGGGCGAAGCAGGAGCCATCGCCCCGGTAAATCACCGTGCCCTGAGGCTCGTAGGTGTTGTTCACCACGCAGTACTTGCCATTGGCCACATAGGCATGCACATCCACATTGGGGTTCTCGCTGTACCAGCAGTGCAGCTGCTCCTCCCCATGGGCGGCCCACAGCACACTGCGGTAAAGCACACGGGCGTTCTCGAAGCTGTAGGGCAGACCGCTGATGTACACCGCGCGCCCCTGGCCAAATTCGTTCACGCTCATCTGCACTTCCTTGTCCCGCTGCACCAGCACCGTGGCGCTTTCCAGGGCATAAATGCTCTTCTTTCCCTCGCCAAAGTCCACTTCATTCTTCACGTCAGCCAGGATGAAGTGATCCTTGTGCTCGTCCCAGTTATACTTGTCGTAGTTCAGGGTGAAGCCGGTTTCCTTCTCCACGCCCAGCATGGAGGCCAGCTGCAGGAAGTGCCCCTGGTGCTGGTGGCCTGAAGGCTCGCCAATGCCGATGAAGCCGCCGCCCTGGTGCACAAACCTCCGGATGGCACTGACGACTTGGGGATTCTCCCACACGGCGCCGCCGGTGTGCGCGGTATCCCCATCACCCACGTTGATGATTACATCCACGCCATCCAGCACATGCTCATCCGCCAGCAGATCATCGAAGGAGATGAACTGCACATCAAAGGGTGCGCCGCTGAGCGCCTCGATGACGCCGGCGTAGGAGTAGTTCTGCTTCTGGTACAGGGCATGGTGCACCATGTGGCAGCCCCAGGCCCGCATCTTTCCCCAGCTGTTCAGCACCGCAACCTTTTTGATGCAGAAGGGTGTGGTGTTTTTAATGTTGTCATACAGCAGGCGGAATTCGTTGCACACGCTCTCCACATAGTCCAGGAATTCCGGGAACTTGCAGGCCAGCTTCAGGTATCCGCCATAGCCAATGCGGTCAATGGGCTTGCGCAGAATGGCCCGGCGGGCGGTGACCCAATTCTCCTTGGCCTCCCGCACAGGGTCGCCGCCCTCGTGGAACACATCCGGGAAGAAGTAGGGCAGGAAGCGGCCTTCCCGGTACTTCACGCCGGGAATATCGCTGATTAGCCGCAGGGTGGAACCATTGCCCACGCTGCCCACCACCGCATCCAGCCCAATGGACTGGAACTCCGGCATGAAAGGCTCCGTGCCAATCCAGTGATCCCCCAGGAACATCATGGCTTCCTTGCCATATTCGTGGGTGATGTCCACCATTTCTCTGGCCAGCTTGGCAACCTCACGGCGCTGGAAAGCCTGGAAATCCTTGAATTCCTTGCTGGGCACCCGGTACTGGTTGTTGTAATACCCCTGGTCGATAATGTATTCCGGGCGGAAGGGGTAGCCCGCTTCCCGCTCGAACTGCTCCAGAATATAGGGGGATACGGAGGCGGAATAGCCATACCAGTCCACAAACTTTTCCCGCTTCAGCTCATCGAAAATCAGGGTGAACTGGTGGAAGAAGGTGGTGTAGCGGATCACGTTCACATAGGGGTGATCCTCAATGAACTTCCGCAGGCGCTTCATGCTGAATTCGTGGGTTTTGGGCTGGCGGACATCAAAGGTGATCTGGTGTTCAAAGTCCTTCCACTCGTTGACCACGGCATTGTACATATGTACCGGGTCCCAGATCAGGTACGCCAGGAAGCTGACGGTATACTCATGGAACAGCTTGGTATGATGGATGGTCACGCTGCCGTCGGCATAGCTCCACTGGGTGGCGGGCACCACAGTGCCGGTGGTGCGGTCGATCACCTCCCACCAGCGGGTGATATCATCCCGGGTGTTCACCTGCATCAGTTCAGGGGAAATGCCCTTCATCAGGGGGATGGACAGGTCGCTTTCCACCGCCGTGTGGAAGCCGGTCATAATGTAGCACTGCTGCACCTCTTCCGGGTGCGCCTTGGCCCAGGCATTGTCCTTGCGGGTAGTGTAGTAGGTGGAATACACCTTGGCATCCACATCCCGCAGGGCCTGGGGGAAGTCCGTTCCGTCGCAGTCCCGCAGGGCATCGGCACCCCAGCGCTTCATCAGCTCCAGGGTAGAATCCACCACATCAACATCGGTTGGAATGGTCACGCGGCCAGTGCTGATACGCTTGTCGCTCATTTCTTCTTGCTCCCCTCTTTTGTGTGCGGATCCTGGAAGGGTTTGTTGTACAGATACATGGCGCCCAGCAGCAGGCCCAGGCCCAGCGCCATCAGCCCCAGGCCTTCCATTTTGCCCGTCATGCCCCAGCCGATGATGGTCAGCGCCACGCCGCCTGCAAACAGCAGCGCAATCAGCGCCATGCGCAGGGTGGAATGCTCTTTCCAAAATTTCATGCTCTCACCTTATCCTTTCAGGCCGCCCATGGTCATGCCCTTGGTCAGTTGCTTCTGCACACAGACGTAAAGGATCAGCGTGGGCAGCATCACCAGCACCAGGCCGGCATACATGGGGCCGTAGTTGGCGGCAGACTGCTGGGCCTGCATCAGGTTCAGAAGGCCCACAGGCAGCGTCTTGGCCCCCTTGGCAGAGCTCATCAGCGTCATGGAGATGATGTACTCGTTCCAGAAAGACAGGAAGTTGAACAGGATCACCGTGATGATGGAAGGCTTCGCCATGGGGAAAATGATCCGCAGCATGGTGTGCCCATAGCCGGCGCCGTCGATGTAGGCGGCCTCCTCATAGGCCTTGGGCAAGGTGACAAAATAACCGCTGAGCAGGTAAATGGTGAAGGGCAGCGCCGTGGCTGCATACACCACCGCCAGAATCACCGGGTTATTCAGCAGGAAACCATTGCCGAACAGCTGCTTCATCAGGGTGTTGCCGTCACGCAGCATCAGGAAGATGGGCACCACAATGTAGTTCACATTAATGAACAGGCCAGCCGTGAAGCCGGTTTTGATGATTCCCCTGCCCTTGAAGGCAAAGCGTGCCAGCACATAGGCCGCAGGCAGCGCCACCACCAGCAGAATAGCCAGGCTCAGGGCGGTGACCGTCACGCTGGTCATCATATACTCGCCCATTCGTGCGGTGGTCCAGGCATCGGCAAAGTTTTGCCAGTGCAGGCCCTGGGGCAGCGTCCAGGGATTGCCGTAG
This sequence comes from uncultured Faecalibacterium sp., assembly GCA_964391995.1. GTDB lineage: Bacteria > Bacillota > Clostridia > Christensenellales > Aristaeellaceae > UBA11524. The sequence goes on along the minus strand of CAYMOM010000153.1, from coordinate 470 downwards.
AACTCGGAATTTTCCTTCAGGGAGGCCATGAACACCCACGCCACCGGCACAATGATGGTAATGGCCAGCACAGCCAGTGCCACATAAACCAGCACCATGAACAGCCTGTCCTTCACCGGGCGGGATTTTGTTTTCATTTTCATGCGCTCACCCCCATCAGTATTCCAGCTCGTCGCGCTTGGTCACGGCGTTCACCAGGGCCGAAAGCGCGAAGGAGAACAGGAAAATCACCACGCCAATGGCCATGGAATAGCCATACAGGCCCGCGTCCTTCTGGCCATACATATAGCTCAGCACCACCTCGGAGGCACCGTTGGGCCCGCCGGAGGTCATGGCCTTGACAAACAGGAAGGCCATGTTGATGGTGGAGATGATGAAGAAGGTCAGCGTGGTGCGGATGTTGGTCCAGATCAGGGGAATGGTAATCTGGAAGAACTGGCGCAGGCGGCCCGCGCCGTCCAGGTCGGCAC
>CAYMOM010000152.1:0-4589 GCA_964391995.1 uncultured Faecalibacterium sp. | reverse complement strand
ACCATGACGCAGCGGGAAGGCAGCATTTCCGAAAGCATCTGTCCCAGCACCTGGGCCTTGGTTTTGCCGGGGATGCACCCCTGCATCCGGCTAAAGAAGCCGTCCAGCCCGGTGAATTGGGCGGAACAGTCCAGATATTCCTGCAAGCCGTTGCTCACCACCACCAGATCTGCCAGGGGGCGCAGGGCGCAGAGCATTTCCTCCGCACCGGGGAAAAGCGTCAGGGTTTGGGCAATCAGCGCCATTTCGCATTCGGTGCGGGTGCGGCGGTACTCCTCCGCCCGCTCCGGGGGAACGCCCAGCATGGGCACGGTTTCCTCATAGGTCGGGCCGTTGCAGGCGCGAAGGGTGGCCTCGTCCACCGGGGGAAGGCCCATGCGCTCCAGGGTCAGGGCAACCTCCCGGATGCACAGCTCCATGCTGTCGCCCAGGGTGCCATCCCAGTCAAAAAAGATAATCGGTCTGTTCATGCGTTACTTCCTTTTCAGCACCAGTCGCTTGGTGAAGTAGTTCCACACCATCACCAGCAGGGTGGAGATGACCTTGGCAATCATGTAGTGGATGCTCATGACCCCGGTCATCAGCCACATGAAAAGCTCGTTCAGGCCAAAGCCCATGCCGCTGGTCAGCAGGAAGGAGGCCTTCACCCCGGCGCCGCCCTCCTGGGCGCCGGCAAACACCCACCGGACGCACATCACATAGTTCACCGCAACGGAAATCAGAAAGGCAATGGCCGTGGCAATCAGCACCGGCACATGCAGCAGCTCCACCATCAGCGTCAGGCACAGGAACTCCACCACAAAGCATACGCCGCCGGTGAACACAAAGCGGAAGATTTCCGCCAGCCGGGGGTAGCGGTCGGCCAGGGCCTGCAGCTTTTCCATCAGCTTTTTCATCATTTGCTCTCCTTCATTTTCACATTATCGGCGCCGAGAACGGCGCTGAGCCGCTGGATGCACGCCTCCGTGCCATCGCACCAGCTGAGTCTGGGGGCCAGCAGGGTGATTTTTTCCTCCGGCAGGTGCAGGTACACCGGCACGCTGCCCGGGTGCAGGGAAAGCAGGGTGGTCACCCTGTCCATCGCATCCCGCTTCAGCTGAATGAACAGCTTCCGCCTGGCCTGCTGGGCGGCCTGGGCATCGGTCAGCGGAGGCTGCGGGCGCTGGGCAGGCACCTTGGCAGCAGGCTGTTTCCATTCCTCCAGGGGAATCACCCTGTCCACCAGCAGCTTGGGTGCTTCCTCCTCCCGGATGGACAGCTTGCCGCAGAGCACCACCAGATCGTCCGCCGCCATCATGCCCTGATAGCGCTCGTACACCTTGGGGAACACCAGGCCCTCGATCTGCCCGGTCAGATCCTCCAGGGTCACAAAGCCCATGTAGGCGCCCTTCTTGGTGGCCTTGCCCTTCACCTCCGTCAGGATGCCGCCCATTTCCACAGCCCGGCCGTCCAGCGAAAGGCCCCGGTCCTCCCGCTCTTCGAGGTCTTCCAGGTCCGCAGTGGAGAAGGGCAGCTCCGCCAGGATGCTGCGGTAGTCGTCCAGGGGATGCCCGGTGATGTACACCCCGGACACCTCTTTTTCAATGGCCAGCCGCGTGCGGGCGGGGAAATCCGGAATGTCCGGCAGGGCGCTGTTTTCCTCCAGCAGGGGGGAGTCGTCCCCGAAGCTCATGTCAAACAGGCTCAGCTGCCCGGCCACGTTCTGCTTGTGTCTGGCAATGCTGGCATCAATGGTGGCCTCGAACACCGCCAGCATCTGCGTGCGCCGGGCGCCGGTGAAGTCAAAGGCGCCGGCACGGATCAGGTTTTCGATCACGCGCTTGTTGCATTCGCTGGGGTCGATGCGGCGGCAGAAATCGAAAATGTCCTTGTAAGGCCCGCGTTCAGCTCGCTGGCCCATGATGGACTCCACCGCGCCCTGGCCCACACCCTTCACCGCACCCAGGCCGAAAAGGATGCCCAGGCTGCCATCCGCCTGGCGCTGGACGGTGAACTTCCAGCCGGAGTGATTCACATCCGGCGGCAGGATGGCAATGCCTTTGCTGCGGCAGTGCTGGATGTAGCCGGCTATCTTGCCGGAATTGCCATACACGCTGTTGAGCATGGCAGCCATAAAGGGCACAGGGTGATATTTTTTCAGCCAGCCCGTCTGCACAGCAACAACGGCATAGGCCGCCGCGTGGGATTTGTTGAAGGCGTAGGAGGCAAAGGAAATCATCTCATCGTAAATGTGGTTGGCAACATCCTCCGGCACACCGTTGCGCACGCAGCCGGGAATGGACACCGTGCCGTCTTCCTCCACCATGCCGTGGACGAAGTATTCCCGCTCCTGCTCCATCACCTTGTGCTTCTTTTTCGCCATGGCCCGGCGCACCAGATCGCTTCGACCATAGGAGTAGCCTGCCAGGTCGCGGACGATCTGCATCACCTGCTCCTGGTACACCATGCAGCCGTAGGTCACATCCAGGATGGGGCGCAAAAGCGGCGTTTCGTAGTGGACGGAGGAGGGATCCATCTTCCCCTGGATGTAGCGGGGAATGGAATCCATAGGCCCCGGGCGGTACAGGGAAATGGCAGCGATAACATCCTCGAAGCAGGCCGGCTTCATGTTGGTCAGGAAGCTGGTCATGCCGCCGCCTTCCAGCTGGAACACCCCGTTGGTATCCCCGGAGGAAATCATTTCATACACGGCGGGGTCATCCAGGGGAATGTCCTCGGGCTTCATGTCCACACCCTGCAGGCGCATCATGTCCAGGGTGTCCCGGATCACCGTCAGCGTGCGCAGGCCCAGGAAGTCCATTTTCAGCAGGCCCAGCTGCTCAATGGTGGTCATGGGGTACTGGGTGGTGATGACCTCATCGTTGCGCTGGAGAGGAACATATTCCATCACGGGTTTGCCGGTGATCAGCACACCGGCTGCGTGGGTAGATGCGTGGCGGGGCATGCCCTCCAGGGTCATGGCGGTGTCGATCAGCCGCTTGACCTCCGGCTGCTCCTCATACATGGTTTTCAGCATGGGGGAGAGCTTCAGCGCCTTTTCCAGGGTCATGCCCAGGTCGAAGGGAATGGCCTTGGCAACCGCATCGGTGTCCTGGTAGCTCATGCCCAGCACCCGGCCCACATCCCGCACAACACCCTTGGCAGCCATGGTGCCGAAGGTGATGATCTGGCTCACATGGTCGGCGCCGTACTTCCGGGCCACATAGTCAATCACCTCCTGCCGGCGCTCGTAGCAGAAGTCCACGTCAATATCCGGCATGGTGACCCGCTCCGGGTTCAGAAAGCGCTCGAACAGGAGCTGGTATTTCAAAGGATCCAGCATGGTGATGCCCAGGGAATACGCCACAATGGAGCCTGCGCCGCTGCCGCGCCCCGGGCCTACCATGATCCCCTGGCTCTTGGCATAGTGGATGAAATCCCACACGATGAGGAAGTAGTCCACATACCCCATGCCGGTGATGACTCCCAGCTCGTAGTTCAGCCGGGTGTAGGGCTCATCGCCCTCTTTGGCCTGGGGATACAGCCGGGCAATGCCCTCGTGGCAAAGCCTTGTCAGCATCTCCAGGGCGGTTTCGCCGGTGGGAACGGGATACCGGGGCAGGCGGGTGACCCCGAACTCGAAGGTCACATTGCACCGCTGGGCAATCTCGTGGCTGCGGTCGATGGCATCGGGGCAGGCCTGAAACAGACGGCGCATTTCCTCCTCGCTTTTCACATAAAGCTGGGTGGTGTCCATGCGCATGCGTGTGACATCGTCCAGGGTTTTGCCGGTCTGGATGCACATCAGCACTTCCTGGGCGGCAGCGTCCTTTTCCTCCAGGTAATGGCAGTCGTTGGTGGCCACCAGGGGCACATCCATTTCCCGGGCAATTTGAATCAGCTTGGGCAGCACCAGTTTTTCCTCGCGGATGCCGTGATCCATAATCTCCACATAGAAGTTTTCCTTGCCGAAGATGTCCCGCATTTCCCGCACATAGTCCCTGGCGGCGTCCCACTGGTCGTTCAGGAGCAGCTTGGGCAGGTCGCCGGAAAGGCAGGCGGAAAGGCAGATCAGCCCCTCGTGATGCTGGCGGATGAGGTTATAATCAATCCTGGGGCGGTAGTAGTAGCCGGTAAGGAACCCTTCGGAAATCAGGTGCATCAGGTTCTGATAGCCGGTGTTGTTTTCGCACAGGAGGATCAGGTGGCTGTAATCCCGCTTCATGGCGGTTTTGTCCAGCCTGTCCCGGCAGACATAGGCCTCGCAGCCGATAATGGGCTTCAGCCCGGCATCCTTCATGGCGGAATAGAAGTCGATAACGCCGTACATCACGCCATGGTCGGTAATGGCGCAGCTGTCCATGCCCAGGGCCTTTACCCTTTCCACCAGCCTGGAGATGCGGCACGCGCCGTCCAGCAGGCTGTATTCCGTGTGCAAGTGCAGATGCGTAAAGCTCATGCCGTCCCTCCTCAAGCGCACAATTTCTCATGTTCCATTATAGCGGAGGAAGCGCACTTTTGCAACAAAAAGAAGCGGCGAAAACCGCCGCCCAGCGCGTCGAAAAAGTGGCAAAGCCACTTTTTCGAGGATTTGCGCTCCGTCACTGTCA
>CAYMOM010000151.1:0-4646 GCA_964391995.1 uncultured Faecalibacterium sp. | reverse complement strand
TTTTCTTGCCAAAGGGGCCTGCCAGCGCCGTGCGCAGCTGGGAGGCATCGGCAATCTTCACCCGGGCCACGTTGAAATGGGCGTCCCCGTACCACAGGCGCTCCATGGTCACGGACAGGCTGGCATCCTGGTAGGTGGAATCGGTAAAGTTAGCCGGGTCAGCCACATGGCCGGGGGTATCGTCCATGGGCAGGGGGGTAACGGCCTGCTCCGCAGCGGCAAGGCAGGGGAGCAGAAGCACAAGGAAAAGGGCGATCAGCCTGCGCATAGCATACCTCCATCATTCGTCAAACAGGAAAGCGTATTCATCGTCTGCATCAGCAGGGCCTTCGTTCATGTAGGCCTGCTGGGCCTGGGGGGTAACATCCGGTGCGGGAACGGCCAGGGCCAGCCCCAGCAGCATGCCCAGCACCAGCAGGGAAAGGAGCAGGTTCTTCATTGTGTTACGCATGGCTTTTCCCCTCCCGGAACACCCACTTGCTCTGCACCCGGTAGCTGACCAGGTACAGCAGGGCGTCAATCACGATCTTTGCCAGGGTGTCCAGCGCCTTGGGCATGCCCAGGTTGGAGAGCACCGCCAGTGCGCCGGAGGAGCACAGCAGCACCCCAATGCACAAAAGCGCATACCGCAGGGCTGTTCTGCCCGCATCGCCCTTGAACTTGAACACCAGGCTGCGGTTCATCAGGAAATTGCAGGGCGCGGACACGCACCGGGCCAGAATATTGGCAAGGGCCACGCCGCCAAGGGCAATGCCCGTCACAAACAGCTGATCCAGCAGGGTGAATATCCCTGTATCGATGAGGAAGGAAATCAGGGACGAACCCATGAACCTGATAAAATTTCCCAGAATCACCTTGTAAATGCGATAGCTGTCCCGGATGGGGTGGAAGTGGGTGCCGGCGTTTTCATTCTCGTAAATGGTTTCGATGGTGACGGGCACCATGGGCATACCATCCCGGGCGCAGGCGATGAGCACGTTCATTTCGTATTCAAAGCGGTCGCCGGCAATCTGCTGCATAAAGTCCAGCCTGCCGGCAGGGAAGGCCCGCAGGCCCGTCTGGGTGTCCGGCAGCCATTGACCGTAGAACAGGCGGAATACCAGGCTGGTGATCCGGTTGCCATAGCGGGACTTGGGCGGCACATGCTCCAGGGAAAAATCCCGGCTGCCCAGGTACATTTCGTCCTTCCCCTGGCACAGGGCCTGGGCCAGCTTCCAGCAGTCCTCCACGGTGTGCTGCCCGTCGGAATCGGCGGTGATGACGCCGGCAATACCGGGCATGTGCTGCTGAATGTGCCGGTAGCCGGTTTTCAGCGCGGCACCCTTGCCCAGGTTCGCCCGGTGGTGGAGCACGGTGACGCCCACCATGGCGGCCAGGCGGTCAAAAATGGGCTGATACTTTGCGCCGGAGCCATCGTCCACAATTACCAGGCTGGAAAAGCCCTTTTCCAGCAGGGCAGAGGCATAGGCAGGCAGACGCTGATCCGGCTCCAGGGATGGAATCAGGATCACGGCATTGGTGGGTTCAAGCTGCATAAGGAAAGCGTTCCTTTCGTGTCAGTTGATGATATAGGTGTCCAGATAGTCCGCCATCAGGGCGGAAACATCCCGGCCCGCTGCCTGGGAAAGCACCCGGGTCAGGTCTTCCCTGGCGGCAAAGCCGAAGCGGTATTGCTGCACATAGCTTTGCAGGGCAGCATCCAGCTCTTCCTTGCCCAGCAGGTTTTCCATGGCAAGCCACAGGGCGGCGCCCCGGCGGTAGACCACCGTGGAATACTCGGACAGATCCTGGAAATAGTCAATGGGGCTGCCGGGGGTCACACCCCGGGGGACGGTGATGCGCATGGCGGTTTCAATCCGGTCAAAGGCGGTGTTTTCCCGGGCGGCGGCGCCATACACCTGGCCCACATAGTCCAGCAGGGCATACTCGCACAGGGATTCATCCTGCCAGGCCTGGTTGTAGCTGTCGCTGCCCACCATGGCGTACCACCACTGGTGCGCCACCTCGTGGGCCACGGTGACCTCCAGGGAGTCATCGCCGGCAGCCACAATTTCATCTCCGATCATCACCATCTGGGGGTATTCCATGCCCCCGTAGGGGAAACTGACCTCCGCCAGGGTCAGGGTGGGGTAAACGTATTCGCCGTAGTGCTGCTCATAGCAGGCGATGGCCTGCCGGGCATATTTCACCATGCGCTGGGCGGCAGCTTTGTCCCTGGCGCAGGCCGTGACGAGCACATCATCCACCATGCCGGAAACTGTGGTGAACCGGTCGCTGATGACAAGGGCAAAGTCCCGCACGGCCTGGGCCTGAAGGGTGTAGACGGCGCCGTCTCCCAAGTAGTTAGCCTGGGGATAGCCCGTGCCTGCCACCGTGTACCCGCTGGGCAGGGAGAGCCGCACCGTCCAGTTGGCGCAGGCGGACAGGAAGGGATCGCCAATGGCGCAGTAGCCTTCCGTGTGCCAGCCGTCATCTTCCCACAGGGCCAGGGTGGGGAACACATTCCCCAGGGCGAAAATGCCGTCATCCACGCCAAAGCGGCTGGCGCACTGGGGGATGGAAACAGTGTATTTCAGCTCCACGGTGATGCTGCTGCCTGCAAACCACTGGACGGGCAGGGAGAGCACCGTGTGCGCCGTGTCTGCCCAGGTGAAGGCAACGCTGCTGCCGTTGACGGCGGCGCTTTCCAGCGCCAAACCTCCGGGCGAAAACCCTGTGCCATAGCAGGCGGAGAACAGCTCATCGCCGGCGGCGGGGGAGGTGCTCTCCTGCAAATAGGCGCCGGAATAGCTGCGAAGGGTCACACTGTCCAGGGTGCGGTCGGCAGGGTTGCGCAGGGTCATGACCTGGGTGGCGGACAAAAGGCCGCTGTATGGGTCGAAGGAGGCATCGACGATGATGCTGTCCAGGCCCTTTGCGGCCTCCTGCACGGCCTGGCTGGCGGAGGGAAGGTAAACATCTTCATGTTCCCTTGTGGAGGCAAACCACACAAGTGCGCCGCACAGCAGCATCAGCAGCACAATCAGCGCAGCATACAGCCATGCCCGGCGGTTCTCTTTTGGGGAAAGTCCTTGCCTCATGGATCGCTCCTTTCCTGCCACCAAAATCAGCCAACATACATTATACTACAACTAACGAAGAAACACAATGTTTCATTCCCGGCACAGCCCGGCAAACTGCGCGCGGGTTTCCTGCACAAGATCTTTGGGGGAGAGAATCACCTGGCAGCCCTTCACACCGGCGCTGATGCATACGCGCTCCAGGCCTTCCGCTGCGCTGTCCAGGTAGGTGGGAAAGAGCTTCTTCATGCCAATGGGGCTGCAGCCGCCGCGGATGTAGCCGGTCAAGGTCAGCAGATCCTTCTGGGGCAGCATGCTGACGCTCTTGTTGCCGGAGGCCCGGGCCACGGCCTTCAGGTCCAGCTCCTTTTCCACGGGAATCACGCACACCAAATGGCTCTGCCTGTCCCCGGTAAGCACCAGGGTTTTATACACCATGGCGGCATCCAGGCCGATCTTCTCCGCCACCAGCTTCCCATCGAAGTGCTCCTCCTCCGCCACGGCGTATTCCCGGGTTTCGTAGGGAATCCGCCTGGCGTCCAGGTGGCGCAGCACGTTGGTTTTTATGGCCTTGGCCATGGGATCACATCCTTTTGCTTCATGTCCGGTGACATTATACCCAATTGGCCCGGCAGAAGCAAGGAATAAAAAACACCGGGTGCGCGGAAGATAAATTGACAGGGCTGGCAAAGCGTTGTACAATAGCCAGGTGTGGTACGACGCAAATGAAGGAGGCACTTGAGATGGGAGATGCAGCTTCCCGCAACCTTGAAGAACAGCGCCGGGAGAAGGACGGCATTGTGTATTTCGACCGGGGCCGGCTGACCGGCAGAGATGGCGCCCGGTATGACCGCTATGCCGTTCAGACCCATTTTGTAGAGGTGGGGGAGGATGCCTCCGCCCTGCTGGAGAAGTATGTGCGTCCCCTGTACCAGGATGGGGACTGTGTGGCGATTACCGCCAAGGTGATGGCCATGTGCACCGGCAACGTGAAGAAGATGGAGGACATGAAGCTGGGCTTCTTTGCCAGGCTGATGGCCCGGTTTGCGGGCATTAACTCCACCGGTGTCGGCATGCACGAGCCTTACAAGCTCCAGCTGGTGATTGACATGGTGGGCCTGCCCCGGGTGCTGCTGGCGGGCTTTGTTTCCGCCATCACCCGCCCCTTTGGCGTAAAGGGCCTGTTTTACAAAATCTGCGGGCACGGCGTGGCGGGCATTGACGGCTTCTACTTCCGCTCCAGCTTCGAGCGGTATAAAACCCTGGCCCTCATCAACCCGGAAAACCCGGTGGAGCTTTCCAACGCCATGGCGAAAAGCACCGGCATGCCCGTGGTGATCATGGACGCCAACGACATCGACCAGAACCAGCTGGGCAAGTGCGACAGCTTCCCCCTGACGGACGACCAGATTCAGGATGCGCTGAAGGACAACCCCTGCGGCCAGGGCGGCGAGCTGACGCCCCTGATTCTCATTCGCCCGGTGAAGTAACTTTTCTCCCGGCGGAGGCGGCGGTTTTCGCCGCTTCAGACTGTCAAAAAACCTCCGGGAGGTGTCGGAGGGCCCGCAGGCCCTCTGACTTTATTCG
>CAYMOM010000150.1:0-4671 GCA_964391995.1 uncultured Faecalibacterium sp. | reverse complement strand
GGGGCGTTTCCGGCTCCGCCGGAAACTTTCCTTACGCGGAGGAACGGCCGTCAGGACTGCTTGCAGGCCTGACAGTGACGGAGCGCAAATCCTCGAAAAAGTGGCTTTGCCACTTTTTCGACGCCCTGAAGGCCGGACAGGTCATCCAGCCTTCTTCCTGCATTATTTCTCCGCCCAGGTTTGCTTTTCTCCCTGACCGTATCCGGCAGGGTACTCGCCCTGTTTCACCAGCACAAAGCCCAGGTCGGCATTCCGGTTGGCGCAGCCGCTTTCTACCAGCACGGGTGCGGAAAGGCCGTTCTCCTGCAGGATGGACACCAGCAGGGGGAAATCCGTGCGCATGGTGGCAGGCTTCACCTGGGCAGGCGCCGTTGCCTGCAGGGTGTATTCCGCCGGATAAACCCCCGTGAAGCGGTAGAATCCATACTGGTCGGTGGTGGTTTCCGCCACGGGCTTTCCGTCCCGCAGCAGCTGAATCACCACCCCGGGGATGCCGCCTTCGCCGCTGTCCTGCAGGCCGTTGGCGTTTTCGTCCAGCCAGCACAGATCGCCCAGGGTGCCCGGGAGCACCGCACCAATGTCCATGCCGGCAAGGTCCCGGCTCATGTGCAGGTCAAAGCTCTCGCTCCGGGCGCTGCGTCCCTGGCACCGAGTCATCACGCTGATCAGCTCGTTCTCCGCAATGCGGGCATCCCAGGCCTCCGCCACCAGGCAGTCCTCCGGCACAGTAACCGCCAGGCGGTAGCAGCCGGGCATCAGGCCGGTGAAGGCATATGCGCCGTTTTCGTCGGTCTGGGCGGTAGCCAGCACCTGGTCGGCTTCATCCAGCAGGGAAACCTCCGCGCCTGCCAGGGGTTCCACCTGAGTGTTTCTGTCCACCCAGGCGCTGCCGCTGATGCTGGTGTGGCAAATGGTGCCCAGCAGCAGCTGTGCTTGCTCCCCGTCCTCTTCCAGGGTCAGGCCGTGCATGACCATTTCGCCGTTTTCATAGGTGAAGGTGGAGTCCCCCGCCTTGCCGGCAAGGGCAGGCCCGTGGCGCAGGGTGTAGCTGCCGGGCAGCAGACCTTCGGCGGCAAAGCTGCCGTCCTCCTGCACATCGGCCTCCGCCACCGTTTCGCCGGTGATTTCGTCCACCACCAGCACGGTGGCATGGGCAGGCGCCGCCTCACCCTCGGTATACAGGCCGTCAAAGTTTTCGTCCAGCCAGGCCACACCCCGCAGGCTGCCCGGTTTTGCGCCGCCCAGGGCCAGCCCGCGCCGGCCTTCGCCCATGGCCAGGTGAAGCGTTACGCTTTGCTCCCCTGCGGCATGGGCCAGGCCGGAAAGCCGGGTGGTCACATAGCCTTCCGGCATGGTGATGGTCAGCGTGTAGGTATCCGGGTGCAGGCCGGTTATGGCAAAGCTGCCGTCCTCCCCGGTGGTGATGCTGATGGGCTCCAGGTCACTCCTGGAGGGTGTCAGGGTCAGGACGGTGCCGGGCAGCGGCTCCTCGCCTTCCTCCTGCACGCCATTGGCATTGTGATCAGCAAAGGCCGTGCCGCTGATTTCCCCCAGCAGCAGCCCGCCGCACAGGGGCGCCTCCACCTCATCGCCAGCCGCCAGGTCGAACCACTGGCCCTGGCTGCTGCCTGCAGCCAGCACGCCGCCTGCGGGGAAGGTATACTCCAGCCGGTAGCGCCCGGGCATCACCGCATCGAAGCAGAAGGTACCCTCCTGCCCCACTTTGGCAGTAAAGGCGGCGCCTTCCTGACTCATCAGGCTCACCACCGTGCCAGCCAGGCCAGCCTCGTCCGCATCGGCCAGGCCGTTGTCATTGGCATCGGCAAACACCCGTCCCTGCACCGTGGCAGGGCGGATCTGCCCCATGTCCATGCCGGTCAGGCTTTCACCCATGGTCAGGGTGAAGAGCTCCGTGCAGCCCAGGCCGTCGCCCTGGTTCACAAAGCAGCTGCCCTCGCCCGCCTTGGTAAAGGCATGGCCGGCCTTGGCCTTGGCCGAAAGGCTGTACACCCCGGGTGCCAGACCCTCGAAGGTGAAGACACCTCTGGCATTGGTGCGGTCGGCAGCCAGCTGGTTTCCGTTTTCGTCCAGCAGGGTGACCGTCAGGCCGGACACCGTGTCCTCCGTCTGCCCCATGGTGCCGGAAAAATCCTCATCCAGGTAAGCCGTTCCGGAAATGCTGCCCGGGGCAATGGCGCCCAGCAGCAGCACCGCATCGCCGCCGTTTTCCACGGCAATGTTTTTCACGGTATCCTTTCTGCGGCCCGTGGCGCTGGCAAACCGGTTGCCGCCCTCCGCCGTGCAGGAGAAGGCATAGCCTTCGGGGATAACAGCCGTCAGGCTATAGGCACCGTCCCGCAGGGCGCCGGCGCAGGCCAGGCCATCGTCGCCGGAGGTCACCGTGGCGATGGTTTTGCCATTGCTCTTCACCACCTCCACCTTCACGCCGGGCAGGGGTGCCTCGCCTTCATCCGGCAGGCCGTTATGGTTGGCATCCAGGAAGCACTGCACCTGAATGCTCCCATCCCCCACCACGCCAATGTGATGGTTTTCCACCAGGTCGCCGGCTTCCAGCTTGAGGGAGCGGGTGGCGGTGCTCATGCCTTCGGTGGTGATAACGGAGCGGTTCACGCCGCCGGTTTTCGAGTATCTGGTAAACATGGTGCCTTCCGGCAGGGTGACGGTCATCCGGTAATTGCCCGGCTTGATCTGCCCCATGTAATACCTTCCGGTGTCATCGGTCACCAGCCGGTATTCCAGGCCGTTGTTCACCCCGGTCAGGGTGATGGACACCCCGCTCTGGCCCGGTTCATCAGCCTGCATGATGCCATCGCCGTTCAGGTCGCTCCAGGCCATGCCGGAAATGCCTGCCAGCTGGGTCAGGCCAATGGCTGCAGTGGTGGTTTCACCATCCGCCAGGGTCAGCACAGGGCTGTCCTGCACCCTGTCCAGGCTGTAGGCCATGATGTTGCAGGAGTCCGCCGGCCCCTGTTCCCCCGTAGCGCTGAAGCCCGCATCCACCGGCGCCGTCACCCGCAGGTAATAGTTCCCTGCAGGCAGGCCGGCAAACACCGGCTGGGCGTCCTTGTCGGTGGTCACGGCAGCCACAGGGGTTTCGCTGCCCTGGGGGATCACCTCAATCAGCACACCGGCCACACCGGGGTCATACAGGTTTCGGGCGCCGTTGCCGTTCCTGTCCCGGTACACATGCACCGCCAGGCTTGCGCCCTCGCCCAGGGCGGAAAGTGCCGGTGCCCACACCAGGGCCGCGCATGCCAGCAGCAGCAAAGCCCTTGTCCAAAGTTTTTTCATCGGTCGGATTCCTCCGCTTCTGTATCATCAGCATGGCAAACGCCACTTTGTATGGTAAAGCAACCCGGCAGGATTGTCAACCGCCAGGGCGATTCCATACGCATTTTTACAAAAAGGAAGGCCCGCCGCACAGCGCATGCGGCGGGCCGGCAAAGGGCCATCAGGCTTCTGCCTTTTCGTTCTCGGTTTCGGTTTTCTCCTGCAGTGGCAGCAGGGTTACCAGGGCAGCTTCCACCCGGTGGTCTTCAATCTTCTCCACCTGAATGTGCAGCCCGTCCACATCCACCTGGGGTGTTGCGCCATCCTGGGGGATGGTGGTGAACTGGCTGAAGATCAGCCCGCCCAGGGTGTCGTATTCCTCCTCCAGGGGCAGGTCGATGTTCAGGGCATCGGCCACATCCTCCAGGGGAGCGGTACCGGTAATGCGCCAGGTATCCTGGCTCAGCTGGGTAATCTCCGCCTCGGCCTTGTGGTCGGTTTCGTCGTAGATGTTGCCCACAATCTCCTCCAGCAGGTCCTCCATGGTGACGATGCCGCTCATGCCGCCGTACTCGTCCACCACAATGGCCATGTGGATGCGCTTTTTCTGCATATCCCGGAAAAGGGCGTCCGCCTGGACGGTTTCCGGCACAAAATAGGCCTCCCGGATCAGTTCACCAATGGGGCGGGGCACCTCCTGCGCATCATTCAGCAGGAAGCTGCGGGCGGAAAGCACGCCCACAATATCGTCCATATCCTTGTCATACACAGGGAAACGGCTCAGCCCGGACTCCCGGATGGTTTTGAGGATGGTCTCCCGGTCGTCCCCCACCCAGATGCTGAAAACATCCGTGCGGTGGGTCATCACGTCCTCGGCAGAAAGATTGTTGAACTCGAAAATGTTCTCAATCATTTCCTTTTCGGCTTCCTCAATGGCGCCGGTTTCGCCGCCCATATCCACCATCATGCGGATCTCTTCCTCGGTCACTTCCTCCTGCTCGGCATTGGGATCAATGCCCATCAGCCGCAGCACCCCGTTGGTGCTGGCGGACAGCAGCCACACAATGGGCTTGAAGGCCACAGAGCAGGCCTTCAGCACGCCCAGGGCCATGCGGGCAAACTTATCCGGGTGGTGCATGGCAATGCGCTTGGGCACCAGTTCGCCAAACACCAGGGTGAAGAAGGACAGGATCAGCGTGATGATCACCACGCAAATGCTGTTGAGGGTTGCCGCATCCAGGGGAACAACGCCCTCAAGCGCCCCAGCCAGGCGGGATGCAAACTGGTCTGCCGCAAAGGCGGAACCCAGGAAGCCTGCCAGGGTGATGCACACCTGAATGGTGGAAAGGAACTTGTTGGGTGACTCGGACAGTTGAAGCA
>CAYMOM010000149.1:0-4681 GCA_964391995.1 uncultured Faecalibacterium sp. | reverse complement strand
TGATGGATATTCAATCTCTCCAGTCCACGTGCCGGCAGGTGCGGCGCGATATCATCACCATGACCAACAAGGCAGGCGCGGGCCATCCCGGCGGTTCCCTTTCCTGCACCGAGGCTCTGGTGGCCCTCTACTTCGATGTGATGAAGGGCGTTGACCCCCAGAATGACAAGAATCCCAACCGGGATCGCTTTGTGCTGTCCAAGGGGCATGCGGCGCCGGCCCTGTACGGCGTGCTGTGCGAACGTGGCTACTTTGGTCGCGAGGAGTTCGACAAGTTCCGTCAGCTCCATGGCGTGCTTCAGGGCCACCCGGATGTGAAGAAGTGCCCCGGTGTGGATGCCTCCACCGGCTCCCTGGGCCAGGGCATTTCCATCGCCGTCGGCATGGCCCTGGGTGCAAAGCACACGGGCAACCCCTGCCATGTGTACACCGTCATCGGCGATGGCGAGAGCCAGGAAGGCCTGGTGTGGGAGGCCTCCATGGCTGCTGCCCACTATGGCCTGGACAACCTGACCGTCATCTTCGACCACAACGGCATGCAGATCGACGGCACCAACGACCAGGTTATGTCCCTGGGCGATGTGGGCGCCAAGTGGCGTGCCTTCGGCTATGATGTGATTGAGGTTGCCGATGGCAACGACATGCAGCAGGTGCTGGATGCCCTGCATGCGCCGGCCTGTCCCGGCAAGCCTCGCCTAATCCACCTGCACACCACCAAGGGCAAGGGTGTTTCCTTCATGGAGGGTCAGGTTGGCTGGCACGGCAAGGCTCCCAATGCTGAGCAAACCGCTATGGCGCTTGCAGAACTGGAGGGTTAAGCAATGGAAAAGAAAGCTATTCGCGTCGCCTATGGCGAGGCTCTGGTAAAGCTGGGCGAAACCAACGATAAGGTTGTGGTGCTGGATGCCGACCTGGCCGCCGCCACCATGACCAACGGCTTCAAGGCCGCTTATCCCGACCGCTTCTACGATTGCGGCATTGCCGAAGCGAACATGGTGGATATGGCCGCTGGCATGTCCACCATGGGCCTGGTGCCCTTCTGCTCCACCTTTGCTGTTTTTGCCGGCCGCAGCTACGACCAGATCCGCAACGGTGTGTGCTATCCCAAGTTCAATGTCAAGCTGGGCTTCTCCCATGCAGGCATCACCCTGGGCGAGGACGGCGGCTCCCATCAGGCCATTGAGGATATTGCCCTGATGCGGGTGCTGCCCAACATGACCGTTTTTGTTCCCAGCGATGCCAACGAGTGCTACAAGTGTGTGGAGGCCGCTGCCAAGATTGAAGGCCCTGTGTTCATCCGCACGGCCCGACTGCCTTCTCCCGTTTACGAGGAGCGGCCCTTTGAAGTGGGAAAGGGCAACGTGATCAAGGACGGCAAGGACGCGGTGATCTTCACCTGCGGCATCATGCTGGAGCACTGCCTGGAGGCTGCGGAGATCCTTTCCTCCAAGGGTGTGGATGTGGCTATCGTCAACCATCATACCCTGAAGCCCTTTGACGAGGCGCTGACCCGCGAATATGCTGCCAAGTGCCGCAAGGTTTTCACCGTGGAGGAGCACTCCATCATCGGCGGCCTGGGCGATGCGGTGGCGGCTGCCCTGTGCGGCATGGGCCTGGAGAAGTTCCAGAAGATTGGTATCAGCGATGAATTTGGTCAGAGCGGCAAGCCTGCCGACCTGCTGGTTGAATACGGCCTGACCGGCGCACAGATTGCCGAGAAGATTCTGAACGCGTAAATCAGCATAAAGAAGCGGCGCTTCCCATTGAACGGAAGCGCCGCTATTTGTTTTGTGTGCAGTTTAGCGGTTCCATCCCCGCCGGCCATCGCCCAGGAGATGTTTCATGCCTGCCAGATCCTCCAGCGCCAAGCCGCAGCCCATCACAACGCTGGTCTGCGGGTCATCCGCCACACCGCAGGGAACATTGAGAGAGGAATACACCGCTTCCGCCAGACCGGTCAGGGCAGCTGCGCCGCCGCTGAACACGATGCCGTCTTCAAATATGTCGGAGGCCAGCTGGGGCGGGGTGCGCTCAATAACACCCTGAATGGCAAGAATCAGGTTGTTGAGCGGGTCCTTCAGGGCCTCGTAAACATCCTCCGGGGTGATGGTGATGGTCTTAGGCATACCGGAAATCAGGTTGCGGCCAGTAACGTCCATGGGCGCTTTGTTTACCCCCGGAACAGCACTGCCGGCGGTAATCTTGATTTCCTCCGCAGTCCTTTCGCCAATGAGCAGGTTGTGCATTTTGCGCAGGTAGTTGGAAATGGCCTGATCGAAAAAGTCACCGCCGATGGATACACAGCTGGACACCACCACCTCGCCCATGGAGAGCACTGCAATGTCCGTTACGCCGGCACCCATGTCCACAATCATAGTGCCATACGCCTCCTGAAAGGGCAGGCCCGCGCCCAGTGCGGCGGCAATGGGGCGATCCAGCAGCTGGGTGCGGCGCATGCCGGCATCGAACATGGTGCTGATGATGGAGCGCTTCTCCACCTCGTTAACGCCGGTGGGCACGGACATTACGGCCCGGGGGCGGGAAAACATTCTGCGGCCAACCACATTGCCAACAAAATAGCGCAGCATGGTGCTGGTCAGTTCAAAATCGGCAATCGTGCCCTGGCGCAGCGGTCGAACAACCAGCACGTTGCCGGGTGTGCGGCCAATCATCCGATAAGCATCGCTGCCCACGGCCAGCACCTTTTTGGACTCACGCTCGATGGCTACAACGGCAGGCTCGCGCAGCGCAATACCCTTGCCCTTCATGTAGATGATCACATTGGATGTGCCCAAATCAATGCCGATATCGTTTACCTGTGCCATACATAAACCACCTTTTCCTCACAGGAATAATTACAAACATAATAACATTCTAGCTTGCCTGTAAAAAATCCTTCTTATTTGCGAAATGTTACGCATAGGTTTAGGGGGGAGGCGGTTGCATTGCGCGAAAAGCTATTTCCAGCTGAGGTAATCAGCGATTGTCCCTGCATCATGCTGACGGGGAAAAGCCTGCTGCAGGTGGAGCAGCATCAGGGGCTGCTGAGCTATCAGGAGGATCAGATCACACTGAAAACATCTCTCGGCCTGTTGAAACTCCAGGGCCGGGAGATGCACTTCCGCCATTATTCCGCCCACGAGGCCACCATTTCCGGGGACATTGAGGGCATCACCCTTTCGGGAGGCATGGCAACATGAAGGGTATCAGCCGCTGGTTCACCGTTGAGGGTTTGAACTTGGAGCGCTTTGTTCGCATGGCAGGCCAGAAGGGCATCCGCGTTGCACAGATGCGCAAAAGCGGGCGCCGGCTCCACCTGCTGGCACAGGAAACGGATTTCCCGCGGCTGCAGGCCCTTGCGGAACAGGGCGGCTGGGCATGGAAGGCCGGCGAACGTTCCGGCCTGGGCCGCAGGCTGGACATGCTTCGCCGCCGCTGGGTGCTGCCGGCATGCGCCCTGGCCTGCACCTGCGGCATCATCCTGGGTATGCAGGTGATGTGGCAGGTTGAAATCCTGGGTGCCGGGAGCTATCAGGCTGATGTGGAGACATACCTGGCGGATTGCGGTATTACTGCACCCATATGGAAAAGCCGTGTGGAGCCTGCCAAGCTGCGTGAAAAGCTGGAATGGCGCTATCCGCGGATTGCGTGGGTGGAATGCGGGTGGCGCGGCACCACCCTGCAGATCCGCCTGGTGGAGGGTTTGCAGGAAGGCGAAAGCCTTTCCGCCAGCGGCGCTGGTGATGTTGTCGCCAGCCGCGGCGGCATTGTGGACAGCGTGATTACCGCAGCAGGAACGGCACAGGTGGCGCCGGGACAGGTGATTATCCCCGGACAGGTGCTGATTGAAGGCTGGGAGCGGGGAGAAGGGGAGACCCGGCGCAGGGTGATGGCCCGGGGTATTGTGCTGGCCCGGGTGTGGGACAGCGCCTCCGTCCGCATGAGCTGCGTGGAGCATCAGACACGATCCACGGGCCGGCAGCAGCTGGTGCGGACGATTCAGGGGCCGTGGTTTTCCCTGGGCAGGCAGGTGCCTTCACCCTATGCGTACCAGGATGTGCAGCGTACAGTCATGCCCTTGGGCGGGCTGTTCATTCCCTTCACCCTGGTGATGGAGCAGCGCATGGAGGCCGAATGCGTCCCTCATAGGCGCAGCCTTGAGCAGGTGAAAGCTGAGGCAAGCCAGGCAGCCATGCGAATATTGCAGGAGAAGATGGATTTTGATGATGAATTGGTTGACAAATGGGTAGAATATTGTATGATAGAGGATGAGGTAGTAGAAGCTGTTGCCTATGGCGAGCGCCTGATGGATGTGGCGCTGCCCAAACGCAGTCAGTAGGCCTCCCGGCATGGCTGCTCCGGTGATAAAGCAGCGAGAAAGGAAGGAACCTTCTTTTGACACAAGTCAAAAAGCTGATGCTGTCGGTTGATTCCATGGATGCATACATGTCCCTCTTTGGCCTGAACGACCAGAACGTGGCCCTTATCGAGCAGGAATGCGGCGTAACCATCGCCCTTCGGGGTGCAGAGCTGACCATTTCCGGCCAGGAGCAGGATACCGAACTGGCTGCCAGCGTAATTGAAAAGCTGGTGGAAATGATCCGCCGGAACGATCTGGTAGATCGTACCCGCATCCGCTATGCCATCGCCCTGGCCCGGGAAGGCAAGGTGGACATGATCG
>CAYMOM010000148.1:0-4791 GCA_964391995.1 uncultured Faecalibacterium sp. | reverse complement strand
AGTCAGAGGGCCTGCGGGCCCTCCGACACCTCCCGGAGGTTTTTTGACAGTCTGTGCCGCACGCCAAACACTGGTGCGCGGCTTTTTTGTTACATCATTTTTTGCAGGAACCGTGCCGCCAGCCCGGGCCAGGAGGTACATTCGGGCACATTCTGCTCGGGGTATTGGGTGCTGGTGGTGATCTCGTTGGCCAGGGCCAGCCCATGACCGCCCCAGGGGAAGATGTGCACCTCCCCGCTTACGCCGTGGCGGCGCAGGGCAGAGGCAAACATCAGTGTGTTTTCCACGGGCACGGCGCCATCCGTCCAGGTGTGCCAGAGGAAGGTGGGCGGCGTATCCGGCGAAACGGCCTCCTCCAGGGAAAAGGCGGTGTGGGCAGCAGGGTCGGCAACGCCGGTCAGGTTCTCAAAGGAACCCCGGTGGGCAAAGGCTCCACCGGAAATCACCGGGTAGCACAGCACCATGGCGTTGGGCTTCACCTGTTGGGGGGTCAGGCCCAGGGGCTGCCACAGCTCCGCCCTGGGCCACCATACGCCCAGGCTGCCGGCAGCATGTCCGCCGGCGGAAAAGCCCATCACCGCAATGCGCTGCGGCGCGGTGTGGGTCTGCTCTGCATGGGCACGGGCCCAGGCCACGGCGCAGGCCACATCCTGCTGGGGTTCCGGGTAGCGGTGGGGTGCGCAGCGGTACCACACCACATAGCAGTTGAACCCCAGCTGCACAAAGCGCAGGGCAATGGGCTCCGCCTCTCGTTCGGACAGGTAGGCATACCCGCCGCCGGGGCAAATCACAATACCGGGCCGCTGAACATTCGGGTCGATCTGGTCGGACACATGGGCGGCATACACATCCATGGGTACGCCGGTTTGCAGCGTAACGCGCTGGTACAGCATGGGGATTCCTTCTTTCGTGTTTATTGGTAGGGTTCTTCCGCCGTGCCGCTGCCCTGGGTGAAGGCATACCTGTCCAGGTGCAGGGTCAGGTGGGTGGCATCGCAGGCAATCACGGCGCCCCTTTCCGCCGGGGTGAAGGCCAGCTCCGCCGCCGTGCCCTGAAGGCATAGCAGCGCCAGGCTGCCCGCCACATGCTGCACCTGCCACACCCGCCCGGCAAAGCGCACATAGGGCCTGTCCGCCCTGGCGACCAGCAGGTTCACGGCAAAGCGCTCCTGCAGGGTTTGCAGCCGCAGGGGGCTGGCAGCATAGTCCTCCATTTCGGCATAGCGCTCCATCAGGCTTTGGGCATTGGCCATGGAAGCAGCGGCGTATTCCTCCTCCAGCCGGGCATACATGGCGCTGCGGCACATTTTCGCCCGGGCAGGTGCATCCAGGCTGTCGCCCAGGGCCTCAAAGGCCGCCATGGCCGCCTGATAATTCCCGCTGTCGTACAGCAGCGCGGCCCGGTGATAGGCAGCCTGCAGCAGCTGCTGGCGGCACTCCTCCAGCAGGGCCTGGCTGTTGTCATCCGGCAGCTTCTCCAGCAGGGCAGCCGCCTGCTCCCAGCGCCCGGCCCGCATCAGCCCCAGTGCCCGGGCCTGCTGCCGGCGGGGGATTTCCTCCCCCAGGTCCCGTGCCCGCTGGCGGCTGTCCTCAAAGCTCCCCAGCGCGGTGTAGGCCTCCATGGCCTGCTCCAGCTCACCCTTGGTTTCCTGCCAGCGGGCAGCGATGTATTGCAGGTAGCGCCCGCTGCTTTTGAAGGGGTGCACCAGCGCCATGTCCGCCTGGGCCAGGGCCAGGTCGCCCCACTCCAGCGCCGCCAAACCCTGGCAGTACAGGGCATAGTCCGCCGCATCGGCATACTCGCCCAGCCGGGCAAACATGTCCGCTGCGGCGGTGTAGTCATCGCTGCCCAGGTACAGCTGGGCCTGCTGGTAATAGGCATCGTTGGTCACAGCGCAGCTGCACAAAAGCAGGGCAGGCAGCAGCAGGCAAAGGAGCTTCATCCGGCAAAACCTCCGTTCCGTGGTGGCGGTAGTTTTGCCGAAGGAGCGCAAAATTATTTTCGTTTTCCAGGCAGCAGCCGCAGCAGCGATGCATTTTTCGTTTTCACCCACAAAAGCAGGCACAGCCCGGCATACACCGCCGCGCCAATCGCCACCTGCACGGCAAGGCCCAGCCAGCCTTCCAGGGGCAGATGCGCCGCCAGGCGCACCGCCAGCAGCATGATCAGCCCAATGCCGGCATAGGTCAGCCCGTGGCGGAGGAGCCGGGCATGGGGCAATTCCCTGCGCAGGTACAGCCAGTGAACAACAGGCAGGGTGAATTCCGCCGCCACCGTGCCCACCATGGCGCCTGCTGCACCCATGCGGGGAATCAGCAGGGCGTTGAGCACCAGGTTCAGCAGCGCGCCGGCGATCACGCTGGTGACGAAGATGTAATCCTTCCCCTGGGGGAGAATCCACTGTGTGCGCACCACATTGGCAAAACCCATGCCGATCAGCGTGAACCCCAGGGGGATCATCAGCGTGCCGGAATAGGCAAACGCCTGCCCGAAGAACAGGGGCGCAAAGCGCTCCGCCACCGCTGCCAGGCCAAAGGCCATGGCACACACCATGCACATCACCACCTGCATGGAGGTATCCAAATGGGCGCGGAGCTTGTCCAGCTCCCCGCGCTTTACCATGGCGGAGGCCTTGGGCAGCATCACCGTGCCAATGGCGGTAATGAAGCCGCTGAGGCAGTAGACAATCTTCTCGGCATTCTCGTAATAGCCGTTCTGTTCCATGCTGCTCAGGGCACCCACCATCACCTTGTCCATGGAGCGGAAAATGCTGATAGCCAGCACCGAAACAAACAGCACCGCGCAAGGCTTCAGGTGAGCCATGGCGCTGCGCCAGGTGACGGGCACCAGGCGGATCTTCCCCTTCAGGCCGGGCCAGCAGCTCAGGCACCCCACCAGCGTGGCCAGGGACCAGGCAAACCCGTACACCCACAGATCCTCCGGCCCGCGGACAAAGGCAAACACCGCGCCCGCCGCCAGCAGCTTGATGAAGGTGTTCTTCAGTGCAATGGGCCGGAACTGGTCAAGGCCCATCAGGCACCAGTCCAGGTTCACCAGGCAGGAAAGGGACATCATGGTCAGGTGCAGGGCGATGGTTTTCTCCTGCCCGGCAAAGCAGAACACATACACCAGCCAGCACGCCAGCGCGCCGCCTGCCACAGCCAGCTGCATGCGCCATATTTCCGAAAAGGTGCGGCACAGGGCAGCGGCGTCCTCCTTCACCCGGGCAATGGCCCGCACGCCGTAGCTTTCCAGGCCCAGCATGCCCACCAGCACAAACACATGGCTGATGTTCCACGCATAGCTGTAAAGGCCCACGCCTTCACTGCCCACCGTGCGGGAAAGATAGGGCGCGGTGACCAGCGGCAGCAGCAGGGAGAAAACCCGGTAGGCCACGTTGTAAAGGGTATTTTTGCGGGTGCTCATGGGCATGTCCTTTCCATTCATCGGGATAATGTGTTATTCGCCTTTTTTCCCGAACTTCCTGCTTGACGCAAAAGGGACAGGCCTGTATCATGCAATGGAAGGAGGTGTGCCTGTGAAGGTACAGCGGATGACCCTCTGTGCCCTGTTTGCTGCGCTGACAGGCCTGTGCGCACAGCTTGCCCTGCCCCTTGGCCCGGTACCCATGAACCTGGGCCTGCTGCCCCTGTTGGCCTGCGCCGCGCTGCTGCCGCCCATGTGGGCCGCAGGAAGCGCCCTTCTGTATCTGTGCCTGGGCGCCCTGGGCCTGCCGGTATTTGCAGGCATGGCAGCCGGGCCAGGGGTGCTGGCAGGCCCGACTGGCGGCTACCTGCTGGGTTATGCGGCCTGCGCCGGCCTTTCCTCCGCCCTGATGGCACGCGGCCTTCAACCTTCCCAGGCCATGGGAATCGGTGTTGCGGTCTGCTACCTGGCGGGCACCCTGTGGCTTGCCTGCGTTGCCGGCATGGGGCTTTCCCAGGCCTTTCTCGCCGGCACGCTGCCCTTTATCCCCGGTGACGCCATCAAAGTGGCGCTGGCCTGCAGGCTTTCCAGCCGGGTGAAGGCCGCCCTGCGCAAAACCAGGGCCTGACAAAAATGCGTCAGGCCCTGGTTGCTTATTTCGCCAGGCGGATCACGTTCCAGCTGGCGGCAGGCAGCAGCACCGGCTCGCCGTCCTTGGGCAGGGGAACATCCACCGGGGTCACCTCGTTGGGGGTGCTTTCGGTGTTGGCGGCCTTCACGTCATCGTGATGGAGCACCGAATGGCTCACCACTCGCAGGCCGCCAAAGGAGCGCAGGTCACAGTCCAGGGTCACGCCCTCGTTCAGGTCGCGGTTCACGGCGAAGATGGTCACGCCTTCGTCCTCGTTCAGCACGGCGGCGGCGTCCACCACGGGCACGTCGCAGTAGTGCTTGGTGTCGAACTTATCGCAGGTGATCAGCGGCTTAAGGCTCTTGCCACGGCCCAGGTTGCTGGCCTGCATCACGGGATAGAAGATAGTCTGGGCCCAGGCGCCGCCGGTTTTGCTGGTCATAATGGGGGCAATCACGTTCACCAGCTGGGCCAGACAGCCGATTTTCACCCTGTCGGCATTCTTCAGCATGGTGATGAGCATCAGGCCCACCAGCAGCGCATCCTCAAAGTTGTACACATCCTCCAGCAGCGGCAGCGCGTTGCCCCAGGGCTCGGTTTTGTACAGCTTTTGATCCTGCTGCTGGGAGTGATACCACACATTCCACTCGTCCAGGGACAGGTTCACCTGCTTCCTGGAGTGCTTCTTGCCCTTCACCGCATCGCAGATGGAGGCCACGGTTTTGATGAACTCA
>CAYMOM010000147.1:0-4810 GCA_964391995.1 uncultured Faecalibacterium sp. | reverse complement strand
GCAGGCACAATGGCAGGCTGCTCCTCCTCGCCAAACAGGCGCTGGTGCAGGCACTTCTCCTCCGGCTCCTTTTCCGGCTGGGGCGCAGACACTTCCTGCTGGGCAGGCTGTTCCAGGGCCAGGGGTGTCACGGTTTCCAGCATATCCGGCACGGCATAAATGGAGGCCTTCACCTTGGTGCTGGTGGTGTCCACCTGCACCTTTACCTCGTACACATCCACACCGGAGCAGGCGGTGACATACTGGCGAATCTGCTTTTGCAGGGCGCTGACAGCCAGGGGGATGTTCACCCCCGTAGCCAGGCTGACCCGCAGGCAGATGACCAGCCCGTTGCGGGTGTTCTCCAGAGAGGTGCTGGTCACATGCAGCTCCTCGTGTTTCTCCACGCACTTGTTCACCAGATCCTCAATGGCGCGGATGGAAATGCTCAGTTCACCCGTCTCGGTGGCCTGCATCACAAAGCCTTGGCGCCTGGGCCGGCGGATAGCCAGGTGCAGGCACAGGATGCCCACCAGCAAAAGGCCGCAGCAGCAGCCTGCCAGGGCAATCAGGTGCCGGGTGCTCTTCACCGATACAAAGTGGACAACACACTCCCACAGGCCCAGGTTAAACAGGGAGTCTACCAGCGGAACAACCGCCAGCGCCACCAGCAAAAGGCCAACCACGGCCGCCAGAATCCGGTCGATCATGCGAAGCTTCATGGCAAAGCGCCTCCTTCAGACAAGCGTTCACCGGCAAGGCCGTCCTGCCGGTGTGCGCGTTACGCCTCGGTTTCCTCCGGCTGGGCGGGCTCCTCCGCCGGCTGGGCAGGCGCATCCTCGCCAGCCTCCAGGGCGGATTGCTGGGCCACGGCGTTCAGGGTGTTGTTTTCCTTTTCAAAGCTGACACCCTGCACATGCACATCCACCCGAACCACATGCAGGCCGGTCATGCTCTCGATGGCGCGGCGCACATTTTCCTGGGCGTCCTGTCCGGCCTTCTGGATGGGTGTGCCGTATTCCACAATCACATACAGGTCAACGCTGGCTTCCTCGGTGCCGATTTCCACCTTCACGCCCTTGGTAACGTTGTTGTTCTTCTTGCTGAGGATGCTGCCGGAAACATTGCACATGCTGGCAATGCCCTCCACCTCGCTGGCTGCAACGCCCGCAATGGAGGCAACCACCTCGTTGGCATAGGTAATGCTGCTGCTCTGCTCCGTGTCCATCTCCATCGTCAAGGGGAGATTTTCCTTCTTGCTCGCCATTTCAATGCACCTCCTCAGGTTACCTTTTCAGTATATCAGATTTTTTCCCCTTTGACAAGCCCGCCAGAGGGCTCTGCCCTCTGGACTCCCAGCAGGGACGCTGTCCCTGCACCCTGCTCAAGGGTCTTCGACCCTTGAGAATCCCGCTTTTGGGTGCGATGCGTCCGCCAGATTAGCCTCGTGCCGGATGCGGCAGAGCGTCCCTGCCCCACGTTCCGGCGCATCCTTCATGCGCCGGAACCCCCGCATGGCTGTCACCAAAAGGCACACCAGTCAAAGGGATTCTTAAGGGATGAAATCCCTTAAGCGGGGTCCAGGGGCAGCGCCTCTGGCGGGGTCCAGGGGCAGCGCCCCTGGTCACTCCTCGTCCTTCACGATGGCGATGTGCAGCTCGTCCAGCTGCTTCTGCTCCACGGTGCCGGGGGCGCCCATCATCAGATCCTGGGCGTTCTTGTTCATGGGGAAGGGAATCACCTCGCGGATGGAGTCCTCGCCAGCCAGCAGCATGACCATGCGGTCAACACCGGGGGCGATGCCGGCATGGGGCGGCGCGCCGTAGCAGAAGGCGTTGTACATGGCGGGGAACTTGGCCTTCACATCCTCCTCGCCCAGGCGCACCAGCTGGAAGGCCTCAATCATAATCTCCGGGTCGTGGTTCCGCACCGCGCCGGAGGACAGCTCCACACCATTGCACACCAGGTCATACTGGAAGGCCGTGATGGACAGGGGATCCACTTCTCCTGCCGCTGCCTTCTGCAGAATCTCCAGGCCGCCGTTGGGCATGGAGAAGGGGTTGTGGCAGAACTCCAGCTGACCGCTTTCCTCGCCAATCTCGTACATGGGGAAATCCACAATCCAGCAGAACTCGTACTTCTCCCGGTTGATGTGCTGGGGTGCCAGCTCCGCCGCCAGCTTGCGCAGGGCACCGGCGGTCTTCTGGGCAGCCAGCTTCTTGCCCGCAGCCAGACCCACAAAGGTGTTGGGCTCCAGCTTCATGGCGGAGATGATTTCGTCCTTCTTCTCCTGCAGGAACTTGGCAATGCCGCCTGCAATCTCGCCCTTTTCATCCACCTTGAACCAGTAGGCCTTGTTGCCGGTGACAACCTCCACATCGGCGCAGAGCTTGTCAATCTGCTTGCGGGTGGCATTCATGCCGGAAACAGCCACAGCCTTCACCACATTGCCCTCAAAGGGGCCAAAGCCGCAGTCGCCCAGCAGTTCGGTCACGTCCTGCAGCTCCAGGTCAATGCGCAGGTCGGGCTTGTCGGAGCCGTAGCGCTCCATGGACTCGGTAAACGCAATGCGCTTGAAGGGCGCAGAGGATGCCACATTATACTTGCCATACTTGGCGAAAATGGGCGGCAGCACATCCTCCAGCACGGCAAACACATCGTCCTGGGAGGCAAAGGCCATCTCCATGTCCAGCTGATAGAACTCACCGGGGCTGCGGTCGCCACGGGCGTCCTCGTCACGGAAGCAGGGAGCAATCTGGAAATACTTATCAAAGCCGGAGGTCATCAGCAGCTGCTTGAACTGCTGGGGCGCCTGGGGCAGGGCATAGAACATGCCGGGATGCTTGCGGGCAGGCACCAGGTAGTCACGGGCGCCCTCGGGGGAAGAAGCCGTCAGGATCGGGGTGGTAATTTCCAGGAAGCCGTGCTCATTCATGGCGCTGCGCAGGGCAGACACCACATTGCACCGCATAATGATGTTCTTCTTCACCTCAGGGTTGCGCAAGTCAAGGTAGCGGTACTTCAGCCGCAGGGACTCGTCCGCCTCCTTGGAGCGGTTGATCTGGAAGGGCAGCTCGTTATACCGGCAGCGGCCCAAAACTTCAATGGACTGGGGCACCACTTCAATGTCGCCGGTGTCCATCCTGGGGTTCTTGGAGTCACGCTCCCGCACCACGCCGGTCACGGCAATGGTGGATTCCTTGTTCAGGCCGTGGATAACCTGCATCATGTCCTCGGTCTCCACCACAATCTGCGTGGTGCCATAGAAGTCCCGCAGGACAACAAAGGCCAGAGAAGCGCTGACCTCACGCACATTTTCCATCCAGCCGCACAGCTTCACGGTCTTGCCGCAGTCCGCCATGCGCAGTTCGTTGCAGGTATGGGTACGATTCTGCATAATGGTTTCTCCTTTATCTCTCATTCTTTGTTTCAGCCTATCATGTCCCGGGCAGTGGCCGCTGCATCAGCCATGGGCACGGTGCGCTCCTCACGGGTGTTCATGTTCTTGATTTTCACCACGCCGCCAGCCACCTCGTCATCGCCCAGGGTGGCGCACAGGGGCGCACCGGTCTTGTTGGCATACTTGAACTGGGCCTTCAGGCTGCGCCCGGTGTGATCCATATCCGCCTTCAGCCCGGCCCGGCGCAGCTGCTGCACCAGGGCAAAGGCCGCCTGATTGTTTTCGCCCATGTAGGTCACGAACACATCGTACAGGTCAGGCTTGGGCAGCTGAACACCCTCGCTGTCCAGCAGCATCAGCACCCGCTCGGTACCCATGCCAAAGCCCACGGCGCTCAGGCTGGGGCCGCCCAGCTGCTCCACCAGGTTGTCATAGCGTCCGCCGCCGCAGATGGTCAGTTCCCCGTCCTTGGTGGTGGTAATCAGCTCGAACACAGTCTTGGTGTAGTAGTCCAGTCCGCGGACAATGCGGCTGTCCACCTTATAGGGGATGCCCGCCTCGGTCAGGTACTTCTGCAGCTGGGCAAAGTGCTCCTTGCAGTCGTCACACAGAACATCCAGCATGGAGGGCGCATCCTTCACCAGCTCCTGGCAGTGCTTTTCCTTGCAGTCCAGCACGCGAAGGGGGTTGCGCTCAAAGCGGGTCTTGCAGGTGGCGCACATTTCACCCACCCGGTCCGCCAGGTATTCCTTCAGCATGGCATGATACTTGGGCCGGCACTCCGGGCAGCCAATGGAGTTAATGTTCACGGAAAGGTTCTTCACGCCCAGGTCGCTCAGCAGGCGGTAGGCGGAAAGGATCAGCTCTGCATCGGCAGAAGCATCCTTGGCGCCGAAGCACTCCATGCCAAACTGGTGGTGCTCCCGCAGGCGACCGCTTTGGGGCGCCTCGTAGCGGAAGATGGGGGCATTCAGGTAGTACATCTTGCAGGGCAGCGCATCGGCATACAGGCTGCTCTCCAGCAGGGCGCGCACGGCACCGGCGGTGCCTTCGGGCTTCAGGGTGATGGAGCGGTCGCCCTTATCCTTGAAGGTGTACATTTCCTTCTGCACAATGTCGGTGGTGTCGCCCACGCCCCGCAGGAACAGCTCCGTGTGCTCAAACACGGGGGTGCGCACCTCCCGGAAGCCTGCCTGGGCAGCGATTTTGCGCTCCATGGCCTCCACATACTGCCAGCGGTAGCTGTCCTGGGGCAGCACATCCTTGGTGCCACGGGGAGCCTGTGTCAACATAAACATTCCTCCTATATTGTACCTTTCCGCACAGAAAAACCCCATGCAGAAAGACTGTCTGCATGGGGCGAAAAAACTTTCGCGGTGCCACCCTGCTTCGCGGCAAAAGCGCCGCCTTGTTTCCCCTGTAACGTGAGGC
>CAYMOM010000146.1:0-4856 GCA_964391995.1 uncultured Faecalibacterium sp. | reverse complement strand
GTCAGGCCGCCAATGCCGCACACCAGGATGGCTGCCACAACGAACAGGTTGCGGTTGTCGCCCAGGTCAACAGGCTGGAGCATCTTCAGGCCGCTGACGGCGATGAAGCCATACAGCGCAATGCACACGCCGCCCACAATGCAGGTGGGGATGGAATTCACAAAGCAGACGAAGGGATCGAAGAAGCTCAACAGGATGCAGTACACCGCGGCAATGGCAATGGTGCTGACGGAGGCGTTGCCGGTGATGGCAATGCAGCCGATGGACTCGCCATAGGTGGTGTTGGGGCAGCCGCCGAAGAAGGAGCCGATGACGGAACCCACGCCGTCGCCGATCAGGGTGTGGTCCAGGCCGGGATCGGTGATCAGGTCGCGGTTGATGATGCTGGAAACGTTCTTATGGTCGGCAATGTGCTCAGCCAGGGTCACGAAGGCCACGGGCGCAAACAGCAGGAACAGGCTGATAACATCGGCAAAGCTGGTGATGGTGGCAGTGGCCTGGGCATCATGCACGCCGAACATGCCCATGAACACAAACTGGGGCACCTTGAACAGCTGCATGTTGCTGAAGGCCTCCAGGTGCACCAGCTTCAGGGCCTCGCAGTTGGTGGCGTTGCCAATCAGGGTCAGCACCAGGGCGATAACATAGGCGCCCAGAATGCCGATGATGAAGGGAACCATCTTCATGCCCTTGGAGCCCTTCACGGAGGCGTACACCGTGATGAAGAAGGCCAGCAGGCCCACCAGGATGGCCACCAGGTTATAGCTGCCGGAGGCGGTATTGTTCAGGTTGTTCACGGCGCTGCCGCACAGGCTCAGGCCGATAAGGGCCACGGTGGGGCCAATGACCACCGGGGGCATGAGCTTGTTGACCCAGGCGGAGCCGGTCTTCTTGATGATCAGCGCGATGATGACATACACCAGGCCGGCAAACAGCGTGCCCACAAAGATGCCCAGGAAGCCATAGGCCACGGCACCTGCCAGGGGGCTGATGAAGGCAAAGGAGCTGCCCAGGAACACGGGGCTCTTCTTCCGGGTGGCGATGAAGATGTAGAACAGGGTGCCCATGCCGGCGCCCAGCAGGGCGGCAGGCTGGTTCAGGTACAGGCCGGTGCTGTCAGCCAGCACAGGCACCAGCAGGGTGGCAGCCATGATGGCCAGCAGCTGCTGGAAGGCGTAGAGCAGGTTTTTCTTCAGCGGCGGTGTTTGGTTCACATCGTACACGAGCTTCATGAGTATGTTCCCCTCCATGCTTCTGATCAACTCTGCGCGCCTTCTGGCAGAAAAAACTGCCTTACCCGGGCAGGGCAAGGCAGATATATCCACGCAGGTACATCGCTGGCAGCCTTCCCGGCCTCACTGGACCGCGGTTAAAGGGCACGCATTCAGTTGTCTCCAGTAATATAGCACTTGCTTTTCCCTTTGTCAACAGCATTTTCCATGCTTCGACAGCCGCGAAAACCCGAAAAGTTTTACATTTCTGTGACGATTCGGCTTGACAGATGCACCCTTTCGCGCTTACAATAGGATAGAAAGACTGTATCTGTGGATTCTGGCCGTTTTCCGGCCGGACGCGGAAGGAGGACGGGCAGACGCTGCGCTGCCCAACAGAACCATGAAACAACGCCTGATCGTATGCCTGACGGTTATCATGACGGTGCTTTTCCTTATGGCCGGTGTGGCCTGCGCCAGCACCACGGATAATTACAACATTGCCATCGAGCTTAGCCCGGATACCCTGGCTGAGCCCAAGGAGGTTGCCGTTTCCATCAAGGTGACAAACGTGGGCGAAACCGATATGCCCGGCCCTGTGACCCTGTATTACAGCAACGGCAAGCAGGTGGAGGAGTTTGGCTCCCCCACCTTGACGGCAGGCTCCTCCAAGTCCTGGTCCGGCACCTGGAAGGTGACCCAGGAGCAGCTGGAAAACGGCCGGGTGACCTTCAAGCTGAAGTACTCCATCTATAACGACGCGGGCGAGCTGATCAACAAAACGGTCAACTTTGGCCGGGAGATTCAGTACACCGGCGTGGTGAGCAGCGTGGAGATCAACCGCACCATCACCCCCACCACCGCCCGCAAAGGCCAGGAGGTTTCCGTTACCTACGATGTGATCAACACCGGCAACGTGGATGTGACCGATGTGACCATCAAGGAGAAGATTGCCAGCAAGTCCGGCAAGATCGATCTGGTACCCGCCGGGGAAAAGGCCAGCTATACCTTCACCGCCACCATGGGCACCAAGAACCTGACCAGCCAGGGAACCATCACCTACAAGTCCGGCGGCAAAACCCAAACCGAAAAGAAGGATTCCGCCACCATCAAGTATGGCGAGGTGAAGCTGGCTGCCACCCTGACCGCCGACAAAAAGGGCGGCCCCGTGGGCGACACCCTGAAGCTGACCCTGAAGCTGAAGAACTCCGGCACGGTGGACTTCCAGAACATTACCGTAACCGATCCCGCCCTGGGCGAGGTATTCACCGGCCAGTCCGTTGTGGCCGGCCAGACCCTGACCCTGGAAAAGGATGTACCCATTGCCGAAAGCGTGGATTATCAGTTCACCGTCAAGGGCGAGGATACCTCCGGCAATGCGGTGGAAACAGCCAGCGAGCGGGTGAGCGTCACCGCCATTGATCCCAGCCAGGTGGTGGTGCTTTCCGTGGAGGCCACTGCCGACCGCCAGGTGGTGTACGCCCTGCCCGGCACGGTGAAATTCCATGTGAAGGTAACCAACACCAGCGCCAAGGATGTGAAGGATGTTGCCGTTTCCGCCTCCGGCGTTACGCTGTACACCTTCCCCAGCATCCTGGCCGGCGAAACCCGGGAGTTTACCCGGGATGTGCTGGTCTCCATGGCCGGGCAGTTCCGCTTTGATGCCAAGGTGAAAAACCAGCTGAACGAAACCGACACCTTTGAAAGCAACATCATCCCCATCGCCTACGAGCTGCCTACCCCCGTGCCCACCGAGGCGCCTATCGTCACCCCGCCCATGCCCGAGTATGAGCAGCTGCCCACCTCCGATGGCCTGCCGGAATATGTTTCCACCCTGCAGTCCGTGCTGGACGTGCTCTACAAGGTGTTCCTGTTCACCGGCATTGCCTGCCTGGCCCTGCTGGCTGTGGGCGTGGTGCGCCGCATTCAGGCCAATATCAAGTCCGCCAAGGCCCAAGATCACTTCATCGAGCGGGGCGCCTACCGGGATTATACCCACCCTGCCGCCCATGACAAGAAAGACCAGACCACCCAGGACGAGCCTGCTGACCTGCCTGCACCGGAAGCCGATGTGCCCGCCCGGGAATCCCAGCCGGCGGAGGATGACCTGATGGCAGAAACCCTGCGGAAACTCTACCCGGAGGAGAGCAAGCCGGAAGCCGCCGTAACCGTGGAGGTTGAAGGCGAGGAGCCAGCCCCCGAAGAACCCCAGGAAACCCTGGAGCAGATGAAACCCCGCCGCCGCAGCCAGCGCAGGCAGGGGTGACGGCTCAAGGGCGCTGCCCTTGAGAAACCCGCCAGAGGCTCTGCCTCTGGACTCCGCTTAAGGGATTTCATCCCTTAAGAATCCCCTTTTCGCTATTGAAAGGGGGATTTTTTCTTTGCGGGGGTCACGCCGCGCAGTGGGCGCGCCGCGACGCGGAAGAGCGGCTTGACCTCCCTCCAGGAGAGAGGGCGCTGCCGGGCATAGCAAAGGCCCGGGCCTTCGGCTGAAGGCTCGGGCCGTGTGATGTTTTGGCAGGGGTGCTTTTACAGGTTTGCGATGATCTCCGCCCGCACGCCGTCCAGCTCCGGGCGGCTCAGGCCAAAGTCCATTTCCTTGTAGCTCCACAGGGCGCGGCTGATGCCATGCTTGTCCAGCACGGCATGGATGGCCTTCACCCACTTCAGGGTGTCCTCCGGGGTTGCCACGTCGATCACGCCATACTCGCCGCAGTACAGGCTGGTGTGGTTCTTTTCGGCGGCTTCGATGGCGGAGGCAAACATCTCATCGAAAAACTGCTGGGTTGCGCCGCTCTCCTCATAGGAAACCCGGGCGCTCTTGTCCAGGTTATCCACCCACGCGGCGCCCTGGTGGGTAAAGGCCAGGGGCTCGTAGCAGTGGAAGTTGTAAACCACCTTGTCATCCGCGGGCGCGGCCAGATCCTTCACGGCGGAAACGCTGTTGTTCCAGTAGCTGCCTACCAGAATAACCACCTCCGGCGCAATGGCGCGGATGCGGCGGATGGCTTCGCCGGAGATGCGGTTCCATGCATCGATGAAGCAGGGATCCGTCACCTCGTTCAGCAGCTCAAAGGCCAGCAGGCCGTGGAGGGAACCATAGCGCCGGGCCAGCTCCTCCCACAGGGCATAGAAGCGCTGCTGATAGCTTTCGCTGTCGAAGAAGCCGGTTTCCGCCTCGCCTTTGTCAAAGGAGAAGCCGGCGGTTTTGTGCAGGTCCAGCACCATTTTCAGGCCATACTTCCGGCACATGTCAATGGCCCAGTCCAGCCTGGGATAGCCGCGGCCGTCCTCCAGCACGTTGTAATCCACGGGAATGCGCACATGATCCAGGCCCCAGGAGGCAATCTGTGCAAAGTCCGCCTCCTGAATGAACTGGTTCAGCCGCTTGTCGCTGTAGTCGCACTGGGACAGCCAGCCGCCCAGGTTGACACCCTTGATGATGCCCATTTTCTTCAGCATGGAATACCTCCTGTTGCGCAGGTTAAAAGCGCATTTTGTCCTCGATGTACTGGCGCAGGTCCTTCAGGGCCACGCGCTCCTGCTGCATGGTGTCCCGGTCGCGGACGGTGACGGACTGGGTTTCCTCTGTGTCGAAGTCCACGCAGATGGAGAAGGGCGTGCCAATCTCGTCCTGGCGGCGGT
>CAYMOM010000145.1:0-4875 GCA_964391995.1 uncultured Faecalibacterium sp. | reverse complement strand
ACCGCTTGATAACCGTCATCGGCAGAATGACCAGGCCGTACTCATGGGGCTTGAAGGGGCCGCGCAGCATATCCGCCACGTTCCAGATAACCGTGGACTTCTCGGCGATATTCAGGCCAACGTTGGTAATTTCAGGCATGGTGGTTTTCCTCACTTTCCTTGGTGACTGTGCACATATCAGCCATCATTATTATCGCATTCCCGGCGGCAGTTATCAATATCTTTCCAAAAGAAAATATCAGCATGCCGGAAAAGCTCGCCGCCCTTCCGGCACACTGATACCCTGCTGTGCATTACACCTTTTCCACCACGGTTTCCCCGTCCCGAAGGGTCAGGCGCACCGTATCGCCCAGGGCGATGCGCCCGGCAATCAGCTCCTCGCTCAGGGTGTCCTCCACCGTGCGCTGGATCAGCCGGCGC
This sequence comes from uncultured Faecalibacterium sp., assembly GCA_964391995.1. Lineage (GTDB taxonomy): Bacteria > Bacillota > Clostridia > Christensenellales > Aristaeellaceae > UBA11524. Next base: position 4,455 of record CAYMOM010000145.1, on the reverse strand, counting down.
AGGGGGCGCGCGCCGTATTTGGCATCGTAGCCTTCCCGGGCCAGATGGTCGGCGGCCTGGTCGCTCCAGGTCAGGGTCACGCCCTGCTCCTTCAGCCGGGCGGCTACCTGGGTCAGCATCAGCCCGGCAATGGCGTGGATGTGCTCCTCCTCCAGGGCATGGAACACAATCAGCTCGTCCACCCGGTTGATGAACTCCGGCCGGAACAGCTCCCTGACCTCCTTCATCACGGTGTCCTTCATCATTTCGTAGCTGCGCACGCTGGATACGCCTGCGCCAAAGCCCATGCTGCGGCCTGTGCCCAGGCTGTGGGCGCCGGCGTTGGAGGTCATGACGATGATGGTGTTCTTGAAGCTCACCACCCGGCCGGTGCTGTCCGTCAGGCGGCCATCCTCCAGAATCTGCAGCAGAATGTTGAAAACCTCCGGGTGGGCCTTTTCCACCTCGTCCAGCAGCACCACGCTGTAGGGCTTGCGGCGCACGGCCTCCGTCAGCTGTCCGCCCTCTTCATAGCCCACATAGCCGGGCGGGGAGCCTACCAGCCGGGCGGTGGTGTGCTTTTCCATATACTCGCTCATGTCGATGCGGATCACCGCGTCCTCATCCCCAAACATGGCCTGGCCCAGGGCGCGGCACAGCTCCGTTTTGCCCACGCCTGTGGGGCCCAGGAAGATGAAGCTGCCAATGGGGCGCTTGGGATCCTTCAGGCCGGCCCGTGCCCGGCGAATGGCCCGGCTGACCGCGCTGACGGCCTCATCCTGCCCAATGACCCGCTGGTGGAGGGTTTCCTCCAGCTTCAGCAGGCGCTGGGCCTCGCTTTCGGTCATCTGCTGGGCCGGAATGCCCGTCCAGCTGGCAACGATGGCGGCAATGTCCTCCCCGGTCACCACGTCCCTGGCGGCGGACTGCTTCTCCGCCCAGGCGGCGCGCTTCATGTCGATTTCCTGGCGCAGGCAGCGCTCCTGATCCCGCAGGGATGCGGCCTTTTCAAAGTCCTGGTGGTTGATGGCCTCCTTCTTTTCAATCAGCACGGCCTCCAGCTGCTTTTCCTGGGCCTTCACATCCGGCGGCGCAGTGAAGGCCTGGATGCGCACCCGTGAGGCGGCCTCGTCCATCAGGTCAATGGCCTTGTCGGGCAGGTAGCGGTCGGCAATGTACCTGTCGGACAGGCTGACGGCGGCGGACAGGGCGCCATCGGTAATGCGCACCTTGTGATGCGCTTCGTAGCGATCCCGCAGGCCGTGGAGAATGGCCAGCGCTTCCTCGGCGCTGGGTTCGCCCACCATCACCGGCTGAAAGCGGCGCTCCAGGGCCGCATCCTTTTCGATGTGCTTGCGGTATTCATCCAGGGTGGTGGCGCCAATGCACTGCATCTCCCCTCGGGCCAGGACAGGTTTCATGATGTTGGCTGCGTCCAGGCTGCCCTCGGCCTGGCCTGCACCCACAATGGTGTGTATCTCATCAATGAAAAGCAGGATGTTCCCGGCCTTGCGAACCTCCGCCAGCACATTCTTGATGCGCTCCTCAAACTCGCCCCGGAACTTGCTGCCGGCCACCAGGCTGCCCATATCCAGGCTCATGACCCTTTTGCCCACCAGCATTTCGGGGATGTTCCCCTGGGTGATGCGCTGGGCCAGGCCTTCCACCACGGCGCTTTTGCCCACGCCCGGCTCGCCAATGAGCACCGGGTTGTTCTTCGTGCGGCGGATGAGGATTTGGATAATGCGCTGAATCTCCCTGTCCCGGCCGATTACCGGATCCAGCTCGCCCCCCTCGGCAGCGGCGGTCAGATCCCGGCAGTACTGCTCCAGCACCTTGCCTGGCTTGGGCTGGGAAGCCTCGGCCCGGGCGCCGGGGGATGGCGCATGCTCAATGCGAATGCGCTCCAGCACCTGCTCCCGGGCTTTCTGAAAGTCCACCCCCAGCTGGTGCAGCAGGTTGGCGGCAACGCCCTCATCCTCCCGCAGCAAGGCCAGCCAGAAGTGCTCGGCGCTGACATAGGTCTGGCCCAGGCGGCGGGATTCCAGAATGCTCAGCTCCAGCACCTTTTTGGCCCTGGGGGTCATTTCAAAGCGGGGGGAGCCGGAAAACAGCGTGGTTTCCTCCTGCCGGGCGGAAAGCATGTCTGCCACCTGTTCATAGCTGGCTTTTTCGCCAATGGCAGGGGGCAGGTTGTCCGCCTCCTCCTTCAGAAGGCCCAGGAGCATATGCTCGGTGCCCACATAGGGCTGGCGCATATCGGCAGCGGCCCGCTGGGCAGCAGCCAGGGCACGCTGTGCCCGCTCGGTAAATCTACCAAAGATAGCCATGTTGTTCCTCCCTTATTGATTCAGCAGGCTGCGGATGTGTTCCGCCCGCTTTTCGTCCAGGGCCTTGCCGGAAAGGCTGGCCTCTGCCTGGGCCTGCACATTGGCATCCTGGGCCTGGCGGAGCAGCGCATCCACGGTGGAAACCTTCACGGGCAGAAGGCCCATGGCGGCGCCCAGGCGCAGGCTGCTCCAGAGGGTGAAAAACTCCTCCAGCCCCATGCGCCGGGCGTTCTGCATCAGCCCCCAGGCCCGGAACACCATGTCCTCCGTATCTGCGGGGGAAGGCTGGAGGGATTGCTCCCGCAGGCCAAGCTCCATGTCCGTCAGCTGCCGGCCCACGGTGTCAACGGCGCTGATGATATCCAGCTCGCTGCGGCCCAGGGTGATCCGGTTGCTGACCAGGTACAGGCTGCCCCAGGCCGCGGAGCCGCCGTAAACGCCCTGAATGTTCAGGCCCATTGCGGCGGCAAGCTGGCCTGCATCGCCCATGCGCTTGGCGCGGGTCAGCATGGGCAGGTGCATCAGCAGGGAGGCCCGCATGCCTGTGCCGGTGCTGGCCGGGCTGGCTGTCAGGAAACCCAGCTGCTGGTCGAAGGCGAAGGACAGGCGCCGGCTGAGGACATCCTCTATACGGAAACACGCATCGAGGGGGTCGTGCAGGTTCATGCCCTCTGCTACGGCCTGAATGCACAGGTGATCCTCCCCGTTCATCATAATGGAAAGGCTGGTCCGCTCGCAGAGCAGCACAGCGGCTACATCCTTGCGCTTCAGCAGGTCGTGGCTGATCAGGTTCATCTCGGCCAGGGCCTGGCACTGCACATCCTCCATGTCCCGCAGGTGCAGCAGAACAAAACCGGCATTCTGGCCGGAAAGCTGCAGGGCCTGGACTGTGCGGGCCTCGCACTGGCTGGCGGCCTGCGCATCCTTCGTCAAATCGAAGGGCATATCAGGGAAGTTCCGGGCCAGCTGCACCCGGGAGGAAAGCACTGCCTCGCTCATGCGTCATCCTCCTGTGCTGCCAGCACCTTCAGCTGATCCCGCAGGCGGGCGGCGGTTTCAAAGTCCTCAATGGCTACGGCCTGGGCCATTTGCCGGGACAGCTCCTCCAGGCGGCTGCGGCTGCGCTGGGCGGTTTCGGTGCAAAGGGGCCGGCGGCCGATGTGCTGCACCTGACCGTGAATCTGCTGCAGCATGGGCTGCAGCTGCTGGTGAAAGGCCTGATAGCAGGCCGGGCAGCCCAGGCGCCCCGTTTGGGTAAACCGGCTCAGGCTGGTGCCGCACCGGGGGCAGAGAACCTCCTCCTGGGGAGCATTGGTGCTAGCGTTCCCGATAACGGCAGAGAATATGGTGCGCAGCAATCCATCAATGTTTCCGTGGGACATTTCGGCATGCATTTTATCCATGCAGCGCTGGCACAGGCAGCGGGTGGATACCTCCCCGTCCATGGTGACGGATACGGTATAGCAGGCTTCATTCACCTTGCATTCTTCACAAAGCATAGCGTTCATCCTTTCACTGCAATGCTGCGGTTCTGCCGGGCCACGGCGGTCAGCATGCTTTTCAGGCTTCTGGCCCGCAGGGCGTCCTTCATGCTGTCGGGTATGGGCACGGATAGGGCGCTGCGGGATACGGCGGCCCGCATGATGTCCCCCTCCTCCGGGCTGATGGCCTGCTGCTGTACCAGCTGCCCGACAAGCCGCAGGGCCTCCTCCTCGGTGATGGCGGCGCCGATGCGCTGGTTGATCAGGTACGCCAGGCGCTCCTGGGTGCTGTCCGTTACCCGGACGATGCGGATGTATCCGCCGCCGCCCCTGCGGGACTCAATCACATACCCATCATCCAGGGTGAAGCGGGTGGCTAGCACATAGTTGATTTGGCTGGGCGCGCAGCCGAAATACTCCGCCAGCTCGTTGCGCTTCAGCTCGACCTGGGTTTCCTCCTGGCTCAGAAGGGTTTTGATAAAGCTCTCAATGGTGTCGCTCAGCCGCATGATATCCCTCGATTCTGACTTTCTTTGACCAATAACAGTATAGCACACCAGGCGAAAAAATCAACCCCCGGAGTTTTCTCCGGGGTAGGGTGTCAAAAAACCTCTGGGAGGTGTCGGAGGGCCCGCAGGCCCTCTGACTTCATTCGTATCGCGGGG
>CAYMOM010000144.1:0-4911 GCA_964391995.1 uncultured Faecalibacterium sp. | reverse complement strand
GTCAGAGGGCCTGCGGGCCCTCCGACACCTCCCGGAGGTTTTTTGACAGTCTGAGAGCCTGCTCCCAACTATTGGAGCAGGCTCTGCAGACAGACCCTTCTGTTTATTTCTTTGGTTCCACCGTTATCACACATTCCGCAGTTACTCCGCCGCAATCCAGCCCGCGGCAGATAATCCTGCATTCTCCCTCGCCAACTGCCTTCACCGTTCCCTTGTTTACGGTGGCAACCTGTTCGTTGGTGGACATCCATTCCACCTTCTGGGCAGTTGCATCCGCCGGCTCAATAGCAGCCTTCAGCTTGGCGCTCTTGCCAACCTTCAGCGTCAGCTCCTTCTCTGAAAGCACTACCCCTGTAATGGGGTTCACCAGCACAAAGGGATAGCCATTCTCCTGGGCAAAGCGGTGGGCAGCAGTGTTTTCCAGAACGTAGAGCTTCGCCTTATCCGAATAAGGAATGCTCCGCACCGCAATTTCCTCCAGGCTGGCAGGCAGATAAATCGCCTTCAGCTTCCGGCAGGCTGCGCCGATTTCTCCATTGACCCCATTCAGCGTTTTGTTGCCTTCGCTGATGATAATCGTTTCCAGATTGCTGTTCAATGCAACATCGATGAACGAAATGTCCCCATAGTTTGGCACAACAAGTTCCTTCAAGGCATTGATTTCAAGGAAATGGTCCGGCCATACGTTATAGTTGGTATTCATCGACAAATTGACCCAATGAATTGCACCCAGCTTTTTGCAGTAAACAAAGACGCCGCTCCCCATGGTTGTAACGCTTTCCGGTATCGTTATTTCCGTTAATTGGCTGCAGTATCCAAATGCCTGTGTCCCAATTTCTTTAAGACCATTGGGCAAAATGACAGCCTTCATTTTTCGTCCAGCGAAAGCATTATCACCCAGTTTTTCCACTGTTTCAGGAACAATCACCGTCTTTTTTCCATCGCCAAAGTACATCAGCAGGGTGTCCTGCGCCTGATTGAGCACGAATTGTTCCTTCACCACATAGTTCGTAACCTCTTCACCCAGCTCAACCGAGGCGATTTTGCCTATGGAGAAGGATTGACCGTTCCATTGATAATCGTTGGATTCCACCACCAGCTTCAGGCCGTTTTTTCCCACGCCCTGGAAAACAGAATTTCCCGTGGTCACAACACCTTTGCCCAGCGTGAGTGTTTTCACGTTTGAAAACCCCGAAAGCATACCGTCCACCTGAAGGTTGTCGCCGCAGAGCACCAGGTTCTTTGTCTTCTTGGCGTAGGTCTTCCATGGGCCATCGCCCTCCAGGATGCCTTCGCCAGAAAGGGTCAGGGTGTCCTTTTCAAAAGTCCAGGTAATGTTTCCTGCGATGCCCTCATCAGCCAATGCCCAGGAAACCGCCACCATAAAGCATAACAATAGCGCAGCAAAAAAACGTTTCTTCATATTTCATTTCCCTCCCTTGTACCGCCATTATATCAGACAGGCGCTGCCACGTCAAGCCATCGTCACTGGCTGCATTGCTGCAACGCAAAACCCCGGGGGAAGCTCCCCCGGGGCGTTTCGGGCATGTCAGGTGTCTTAGGTTGCGATGGCGTTGCCGGTATACAGCTGGTAATACTTGCCCTGCAGGTCGATCAGCTGGTCGTGGGTGCCGCGCTCGATAATGCGTCCGTTCTCCAGCACCATGATGCAGCTGGCATCCCGGACGGTGGAAAGCCGGTGGGCAATGACGAAAGTGGTGCGGCCCTTCATCAGCGCGTCCATGCCCTGCTGCACCTGGGTTTCGGTGCGGGTGTCGATGGAGGAGGTTGCCTCGTCCAGGATTAGGGCAGGCGGATCGGCCACGGCAGCCCGGGCAATGGCCAGCAGCTGGCGCTGGCCCTGGGACAGGTTGGCGCCATCGCCGGTGAGCACGGTGTTGTAGCCATCCTCCAGGCGGCGGATGAAGGCATCGGCATTGGCCAGTTTGGCAGCGGCGATGCACTCCTCATCGGTGGCATCCAGGCGGCCGTAGCGGATGTTGTCCAGCACGGTGCCGGTAAACAGGTGGGTGTCCTGCAGCACCATGCCCAGGGAGCGGCGCAGGTCGTCCTTCTTGATTTTGTTGATGTTGATATCGTCGTAGCGGATCTTGCCATCCTGAATATCGTAGAAGCGGTTAATCAGGTTGGTAATGGTGGTTTTGCCGGCGCCGGTGCCGCCAACAAAGGCCAGCTTCTGCCCGGGCATGGCATACATGGTAATGTTGTGCAGCACGGTTTTCTCCTCGGTGTAGCCAAAGTCCACATCGTCGAAGGTCACGCCGCCTTCCAGCTTCTTATAGGTCACGGTGCCGTCCTGGTGGGGGTGCTTCCAGGCCCACAGGCCGGTGCGCTCCTTGGTTTCGGTCAGGGTGCCATCAGCGTTCTGGGTGGCGTTCACCAGCTCCACATAGCCTTCATCGGCCTCGGGCTTTTCATCCATCATGGCAAAGACGCGGTTGGCGCCAGCCATAGCCATAACGATGGTGTTCAGCAGCTGCGCCACCTGGGTCACAGGCTGGGTGAAGTTCTTGTTCAGGGTCAGGAAGGACACCAGGCGGCCCAGGGTCAGGTTCCAGCCGGAAAGCGCCATGGCCGCGCCGCACACGGCGATCAGCACATAGCTGATGTGGCCCAGGTTGTTGTTGATGGGTCCCAGGCGGTTGGAATAGCTGTTGGCATTCTCGGCAGAGGAACGCAGTTCCTCGTTCAGCTGGCGGAACTTCTCAATGGCCTTGTCCTCGTGGCAGAAGACCTTGACCACCTTCTGGCCTTCCATCATTTCTTCAATGTAGCCGTTCACCTGGCCCAGGTTTTTCTGCTGGGCCACAAAGTAGCTGCCGGCCTTGCCGCTGAACTTGCCTGCGGTAAACATCATCACGCCGATCATCACCAGGGACAGGAGCGTCAGCGGGAAGGACATGTTCACCATGCTGACAAAGGTGGAAACAATGGTAATGGCGGAGTTGATCACCTGGGGCAGGGTGTTGCCGATCAGCTGGCGCAGGGTATCCACATCGTTGGTGTAAACGGACATGATGTCGCCATGGGCGTGGGTATCGAAATAGCTGATGGGCAGCTTTTCCATGTTGGTAAACAGCTCGGTGCGGATAGCCAGCATGCTGCCCTGGCTCACATTGACCATGATGCGGTTGTAGCTGTAGGAGCTGAGCAGGGCGATGGACAGGAACACCGCCAGGCGGCCAATGGCGGCAGCCAGGGGGCCGAAGTCCGGGGTCATGCCGGCCTCCTTGTCAGCCAGCATGGGGAGGATGTAATCGTCAATCAGGGTTTGGGTGAACAGTGTGCCCTGCAGGGAGGTGAGCACGGAAATCACAATCAGCGCCGCAACGGCAAGGAAGTGCCACTTGTACCGGGCAAGGACAAACTTCATCAGCCGCATCAGGATCTTGCCCTGCCCCTTAAAGGACTGCTTGGGCATCACGGGGCCGCGGCCACGGGGACCTCTCATCATTGCAGGTCGCCTCCCTTCTCATCGGGCGCAGGCTCGTCAAAGTCGCCGCTGCCCTGGGTCTGCGTTTCGTAAATTTCACGGTAAATGTTGTTGGTCACCATCAGGTTTTCGTGGGTATCGAAGGCGGAAATGCGCCCATCATCCATCACAATGATGCGATCCGCATGCTCCACCGAGGACACGCGCTGGGCGATGATGATCTTGGTGGTACCGGGAATCTTCTGGGCGAAGGCCCGGCGGATTTTCGCATCGGTGGCGGTATCCACGGCGGAGGTAGAATCGTCCAGGATCAGGACGCGGGGTTTCTTCAGCAGGGCGCGGGCAATGCACAGGCGCTGCTTCTGCCCGCCGGAAACATTGGTGCCGCCCTGCTCAATCCAGGTGTTGTAGCCATCGGGCAGGCGGTCGATGAACTCATCGGCGCAGGCCTGGCGGCACACCTCACGGCATTCCTCCTCGGTGGCGTCCTCCTTGCCCCAGCGCAGGTTGTCCAGAATGGTGCCGGAGAACAGCACATTCTTCTGCAGCACCACAGCCACCTGGTTGCGCAGGGTTTCCAGGTCGTAATTGCGCACATCCTGGCCGCCCACGCACACGGAGCCTTCCTTCACATCGTACAGGCGGCTGATCAGGCTCACCAGGGAGGACTTGCCGCAGCCCGTGCCGCCGATGATGCCAATGGTCTCGCCGGACCTGATGTGCAGGTCAATATCCTTCAGCGCATCCTCGCCGCTGCCTGTTTTGTAATAGGAGAAGTTCACATGGTTGAAATCGATGGAGCCGTCCTTCACCTCGCAAACGGGGTTTTCGGGGTTCACAATGTGGGGCTTTTCATCCAGCACCTCGCAGATGCGCTGGCCGGAGGCGGTGGACATGGTCAGCATGACAAAGATCATGGAGAGCATCATCAGGGACATGAGGGTGCTCATCACATAGCTGAACAGGGAGGTCAGTTCGCCGGTGGTAAGGGTGCCGGCTACGATGTATCTGGCACCAAACCAGCTCAGCAGGATCATGCAGCCGTAGACAATCAGCATCATAAAGGGGTTGTTCAGGGCAATGATGCTTTCCGCCTTCACAAACAGCTTGCAGACGTTTTCGGCGGCCTTGGTAAACTTGCTGGTTTCGTGCTCCTCGCGGACGAAGGCCTTCACCACGCGGATGGCGGAAACATTCTCCTGCACAGAGGCGTTCAGGGCATCATACTTCTTGAACACCTGGCGGAACAGCTTGGACACAATGTTGATAATGGTAAACAAAACCACCGCCAGCACCACCAGCGCCGCCAGGAAAATCAGGCTCAGCCGGTGGTTGATGACAAAGCACATAACCATGGAGCAGATCATGGTCAGGGGCGCGCGGACGGCAATGCGCAGAATCATCTGGAAGGCGTTCTGCACGTTGCTCACATCGGTGGTCATGCGGGTGATAAGGCC
>CAYMOM010000143.1:0-4945 GCA_964391995.1 uncultured Faecalibacterium sp. | reverse complement strand
CGTAATCCCGGTCGAACGTTCGGATTTTTCCAAAAACGGGGGAGCCGGGCACCACCAACACAAACCCACCGAGGAGGACATTCATCATGAAAAAGTTTGTGGCTCTGCTGCTGACCGTGGCCCTGTGCCTGGCTTGCTTCGCCGTTTCCGCTTCTGCGGATGTGGCGAATGTGAAGTTCGGCGTCATCCTGCTCCACGACGAGAACTCCACCTACGACCTGAACTTCATCAACGCTGTGTATGAGGCTGCTGCCAACCTGGGCCTGAGCGAAGATCAGGTCATCATGAAGCGCAACATCCCCGAATCCAACGAGTGCTATGAGGCTGCCCTGGACCTGGCGGACGATGGCTGCAACATCATCTTCGCCGATAGCTTCGGCCATGAAACCTACCTGCTGCAGGCTGCCAAGGAGTACCCCAATGTGCAGTTCTGCCACGCCACCGGCACCATGGCCCACACCGAAGGCCTGGCCAACTTCCACAATGCCTTTGCTGCCATCTATGAGGGCCGCTACCTGGCTGGCGTTGCCGCTGGCATGAAGCTCAACGAGCTGAAGAAAGCCGGCAAGCTGAAGGGCGAAGCTCCCCTGATGGGTTACGTTGGCGCTTTCACCTATGCTGAGGTGATTTCCGGCTACACCTCCTTCTACCTGGGCGCCAAGTCCGTTTGCCCCGATGTGACCATGAAGGTGCAGTTCACCGGCTCCTGGTATGACTACAACGAGGAAAAGAACGCAGCCACCGCCCTGATTGCCGCTGGCTGCGACCTGATTTCCCAGCACGCTGACTCCCTGGGTGCTCCCTCCGCTTGCGAGGATGCCGGCATCCCCAACGTGTCCTACAACGGCTCCACCATCGAGAGCTGCCCCAATACCTTCATCGTGTCCTCCCGTATCAACTGGGCTCCCTACTTCGAGTACATTGTGAACCAGGTTGCCAATGGTGAAGCCATCGATGCCGACTGGACCGGCACCATCACCACCGGCTCCGTGGTGCTGACCGATGTGAACACCGCCGCTGCCGCCGCTGGCACTGTGGAAGCCATCGCCGAGGTGAAGGCCTCCCTGGAAAAGGGCGAGACCAAGGTGTTCAACACCGCTGCTGACAACTTCATCACCGTGGGCGGCGAGAAGCTGACCTCCTACGTGGCTGATGTGGATACCGATGCCGATTTCGCTCCCGATACCGAGGTTGTGGCTGATGGCTACTTCCACGAGTCCGAGTATCGCTCTGCCCCCTACTTCAACGTGCAGATCGATGGCATTGAGCTGCTGAACCAGGAGTTCTGATCGAACCGAAAAGGGATTCTACTTAGCGCTTGGACTGCTGCTCGCTACCCCTGGGCAGCAGTCCAAGCAGTTTGTGCGTTTATCACTATGTATACGGAGGGTATACCGTGGAAAAGAAGATTGCTCTCTCCATGCGCGGGATTACCAAGCGCTTTGGCAGCGTGGTAGCCAATCATAACGTGGATCTGGACGTGTACCAGGGTGAGATCCTCTCCATCCTGGGTGAAAACGGCTGCGGCAAAACCACCCTGATGAACATGCTTTCCGGCATTTACTTCCCGGATGAGGGCAAGATCTTCAAGGACGGGGAGGAAGTGGTCATTCGCTCCCCCAAGGATGCTTTTGACCTGAAAATCGGCATGATTCACCAGCACTTCAAGCTGGTTGATTTGTTTACCGCTGCCGAAAACATTGTTCTGGGCGTGAATGAGCCTGGACGCTACAACCTGAAAGCCGTCAATTCCCGTGTTTCCCAAATTGCTGAGAAATACGGTTTCCATATTGATCCTGCCAAGAAGATTTACGATATGTCCGTTTCCGAAAAGCAGACGGTGGAAATCATCAAGGTGCTGTACCGGGGCGCGGACATTCTGATTCTGGACGAACCTACCGCCGTGCTGACTCCCCAGGAGATTGACAGGCTGTTTGCCGTGCTCCGCCGCATGAAGGAGGACGGCAAGTCCATCATCATCATCACCCACAAGCTCCACGAGGTGCTGGCCGTGTCCGACCGGGTGGCGATTCTCCGCAAGGGCGAGCACATTGCCACCGTGGATACCTGCGACGCCACCGAAAGCAGCCTGACGGAAATGATGGTGGGCAAAAAGGTAAGCCTGGACATTGACCGCAGCGAGCCTGACAACGTGCAGACCCGGCTGGAGGTTTCCCACCTGAACTGCGTGGACGCCGAGGGCATCCAGGTGCTGAAGGATATTTCCTTCACCGCCAACAGCGGCGAGATACTGGGCATTGCAGGCATTGCCGGCAGCGGACAGCGCGAGCTGCTGGAGGCCATTGCTGGCCTGCAGCCCATTCAGAGCGGCGAAATCACCTTCCACAACCCCAAGAAGGACAAGCCCGTCACCTTTTTCCACAAAAGCCTGCGCCGGGTGAAGGAGCTGGGCCTGCAGGGCATGTTCCACGACAAGAACGGCACGCCCATTGATTTCCACGGCCTGAGCAGCAGCCAGATCCGCGCCCGTGTGGCGGAAGGCGATGTGCTGTTCAAGGAAGACGAAATCATGAATCTGCGCAACAAGACGCCCCTGGAGATTCGCTCCCTGGGCGTGCGGCTGTCCTTCGTGCCGGAGGACCGGCTGGGCATGGGCCTGGTGGGCAGCATGGGCATTACCGATAACATGATGCTCCGCAGCTACCGCAAGGGCCATGCAGGCTTTGTGGACAGGAAAAAGCCCAAGGCGCTGGCGGAGGAGATCATCAAGGAGCTGGAGGTTTCCACACCCGGCGTGAACACCCCTGTGCGCCGCCTGTCCGGCGGCAATGTGCAGAAGGTGCTGGTGGGCCGGGAGATTGCCTTCGCCCCCAAGGTGCTGATGGCGGCCTATCCCGTTCGCGGCCTGGACATCAACTCCTCCTACACCATCTACAACCTGCTGAACAAGCAGAAGACCAACGGTGTGGCGGTGATCTTCGTGGGTGAGGATCTGGACGTGCTCCTGTCCCTGTGCGACAGGGTTATGGTCATCAACTCCGGCGCCATCACCGGCGTGGTGGATGCACGAACCGCCACCAAGGAGCAGATTGGCCTGATGATGACCCAAACCACCAGCAAGGAGGCTGCACAATGAGCGAGCAAAAGAAAACCGCGGCCCACGAGCCCCTGTTTCACCTGGCCAAGCGCAGCCAGGTGAATCCCGCCACGGCCTGGCTGATCCGCCTGGCAGCCATCCTGCTGGGCATGGTGGTATGTGGCCTGGTGGCCTTCCTGCTGATTGACAAGCTCCACGATAACCCGGAGAAAATCGGCGATTTCTACAACTGCTTCATCAAAGGCTCCTTCACCAGCGAGCGCAAGCTGTGGAAGCTGCTGAAGAACATTGCGGTGCTCCAGTGCATTTCCCTGGCGGTGACCCCTGCCTTCCGCATGCGCTTCTGGAACATTGGCGCGGAGGGTCAAACCCTGATGGGCGTGCTGGGCGCCATCACCGTGGCGTTCTACCTGGGCGGCTCCATCCCCGAGTGGCAGCTGCTGGTGCTGATGCTTGTGGCATCGCTGGTGTATGGCATGGTGTGGGCGCTGATTCCCGCCCTGTTCAAGGCCAAGTGGAACACCAATGAAACCCTGTTCACCCTGATGATGAACTACGTTGCCACCTATGTGGTCAGCTATTTCCTGGTTATCTGGGTGCCCAGCGGCTCCTCCACCCTGGGCAAGCTGAAGTATGGCAAGCTGCCGCCGCTGCCCTTTGGCAACCAGTATCTGTTGATTGTCATCATCTCCCTGATCCTGACGGTGCTGCTGTTTATCTACCTGAAATACAGCAAGCAAGGCTATGAAATTTCCGTGGTGGGCGAAAGTGTCCGCACCGCCCAGTACAGCGGCATCAATGTGCACAAGGTGATCATCCGCACCATGGCGGTCAGCGGCCTTTTGTGCGGCCTGGCGGGCTTCCTTATCGGCGCCGGCCTGGACCAGAGCGTGACCACCGAGTCTGTTGGCGGGCAAGGCTTCACCGCCATCATCGTTTCCTGGCTGGCCAATTTCAACCCCCTGGTGATGCTGGTCACCTCCGGCCTGGTGTCCTTCCTCAATTCCGGCGCGGCACAGATTTCCCAGGATTTCAACGTCAGCGGCGCTTTGCCGGACGTGATTGTGGGCATTATTCTGTTCTTCATCATCGGCTGCGAGTTTTTCATCAACTATCGGCTTGTGTTCCGCAAGGCTGAGGCAAAGGAGGCCGCAAAATGAATGTTTGGCTGAATTTCCTGATTGAGTCACTGGCCTTTGGCGCAGTGTTCATGTACGGCTCCACCGGCGAGATCCTTACCGAAAAGGCCGGTCACCTGAACCTGGGCATTCCCGGCATTATGTGCATGGGCGGCGCAGGCGGCTGCCTGGTGCTGAACATGATCGGCCCCCTGAACCTGCCGCCGGTGCTGGTGGTGGTGCTGGGCGTAGCAGGTTCCGCTGCCGCAGCCATGCTGATGGGCCTCATTTACAGCTTTCTCACCGTGACCCTCCGGGCCAACCAGAACGTGACCGGCCTGGCCCTGACCACCTTTGGCGTGGGCCTGATGAAGGTGATTATGAGCAAGCTGGATCCCACCGTGTACCTGGTGGGCCCCAAGAAGATTTTCCGCTGGCCCTTTGCCGAGCGTACCGATGCCCTGCAGTACCTGGGCGTGCTGTTCTTCCTGGGGGTGATCATTGCGGTGCTGTCCAGCTATGTGCTGTTCCGCATCAAGGTGGGCCTGCGGCTGCGGGCCGTGGGCGAGAATCCCGGAACGGCGGATGCTGTGGGCGTGAACGTAACCAAGTACAAATACCTGGCGACCTGCATCGGCAGCGGCATTTCCGGCCTGGGCGGGTTCTACTGCATTATTGACTACATGGCTTCCCAGGAGGCCTACCTGAGCCTGGAGGCCTTCGGCTGGCTGTCCATCGCCCTGGTGATTTTCGCCCTGTGGCGTCCCCA
>CAYMOM010000142.1:2442-5027 GCA_964391995.1 uncultured Faecalibacterium sp. | reverse complement strand
TTCTGCATATCCGCATCAAACATGCGGCAGACCTGGGAAATGTAGCCGTACCACTTGATGAAGGAGCGGAGCTTCCTGCGGAGATTGTAGCGCTCGTCCGGCTGCAGGGCGTTGTAGCGCCCGGCAACAGGCTGCAGCGCCGATGTCATCTTGCCAAAGGCCATGGTGTCCTGCTTTTTTCTGCCGTAGTATACGGCACAGAAGGCCTCGATGTCGTTGGCGGAGTAGATGTTGTATTCGTGCAGCTCCTTTTGCAGGCTGTAGATCAGGTCAACGTTGACCTCCTGGGTCAGCGAGGTTTCCCGGTAAAAGGGCTGGAAGGCATCGCGAATGTCTTCGGCGGTGTTGACGAAATCCAGCACATAGGTGTCGATCTTCCCGCGGCAGGTGCGGTTCAGCCGGGACAGGGTTTGCACGCACTTTACGCCCCGGAGCTTTTTGTCCACAATCATGGTGTGCAGCAGCGGCTCGTCAAAGCCGGTCTGGTACTTTTCCGCCACAATCAGCACGGTGAAGTTATCATGAAATTCCGCCTTGGTCTGCTCCTCGGTGATGTGGGTGCCATCCTTGCGGATGTTCAGGCCGCTTTCGGTATACTCCGCATCCCCATCTTTCACCGAGCCGGAGAAGGCAATCAGCGCGTCAATGCCGGTGTAGCCCTTTTCGGCAATATAGCGTTTGACCTCGTGGAAGTAACGGACAGCCGCCAGGCGCGAGGAGGTAACCACCATCATCTTACCCTTGCCGCCAATGGCCTTCGATGTGGTGGACAGGAAGGTTTCCACAATGATCTGCGCCTTTTGCGAGATGTTGTAGGGGTGCAGCTCCTCAAAGCGGCGGATCAGCTTGGCGGCCCGGGAGGCAGGCACTTCCGGGTTGTCCGGGATGGTCTTGGCGATTTTGAAGCAGGTGCTGTAGGTCATGTAGTTTTGCAGCACATCCAGGATGAAGCCTTCCTCAATGGCCTGCTTCATGGAGTAAATGTGGAAGGGGTGGAAGGAGCCGTCCATGTGCTCGGTGCCGAACATTTCCAGGGTCTGGCCTTTGGGCGTGGCAGTGAAGGCGAAGAAGGACAGGTTTTTGTGCTTGCCGTGGGCAATCATTTCCTGCACCAGCCGGTCGCTTTTGTCGATTTCCTCCTCCGCCAGGCCTTCAATCTCCGCGTATTCCTTCAGGGCCTGCTCGGTATCCGCCAGGGCGGTTTTCAGCTTGATGGCGGAGGAACCCGTCTGGGAGGAGTGGGCCTCATCCACAATGATGGCAAAGTTTCTTCCGGCGGTGCTGTCCACCTCATCGTAAATGACGGGGAACTTCTGCAGGGTGGTGACAATGATGCGGCTGCCGGCATTGATGGCATCCCGCAGGTGCCGGGAGGTTTTGCCTTCGCCGATGGTTTCCACCGTGCCCAGGGTGTGATCGAAGGCGGAAATGGTGGTCTGCAGCTGGCGGTCCAGCACGGTGCGATCGGTCACGATGACAACGGAGGAAAACACGGGCCGGCTGTTTTCATCGTGGAGGGAGGCCAGGCGGTAGGCCGTCCAGGCGATGGAGTTGGACTTGCCGGAGCCTGCACTGTGCTGGATGAGGTAGTTCCGCCCGGGGCCGTACTGGCGCACATCGGCAACGAGCTTCCGCACCACGTCCAGCTGGTGGAAGCGGGGGAAGATGAGGGTTTTGCCGCCCTGCAGGTGGATGAACTTCTGGATGATGTCCAGGGCGCTGTCCTTTTGCAGAACGCGCTCCCACAGGTAGGCGGTGGGGTAGCCATGGGGGTTGGGGGGATTCCCCTTGCCGCCATCGTTACCGGCGCCGCTGGAGCCTTGGTTAAAGGGCAGGAAGTACGTTTCTCCCTTGTTCAGGCGGGTGGTCATCCACACATCCAGGTGATCCACACAGAAGTACACCAGCACCCGCTTGTTAAACTGGAAGCAAATCTCCTTGGGGTCGCGGTCGCACATCCACTGTTCTTTGGCGTTCTCCACGGTTTGCCCGGTGTATTGGTTTTTCAGCTCCAGGGCGTAAACGGGTATGCCGTTGATCACCAGCACCATATCCACGGATTTTTTGTTTTCCGCCGAATAGTGCCACTGGCGCACCACATTGCATATGTTCTGCTGGTAGAGGGCGGAAGCGGTTTTGTTCAGGGTGGATTCCGGGCGGAAATAGCACACACGAAAGCTGATTCCCCGGTGCTTGAACCCATGCCGCAGCACGCTGATCAGCCCCATTTCGTCACAGGCGTTGCAGAAGGCCTGGCAGAACTTGCGCACCGGGTCGCTCTGGCAGGAGGCCTCAAAGCGCCGCCATTCCTTGGGCTGTGTGGCCTGGACAAAGGAAATGAGCGTGTTCACATACAGGCCCAGTGCCGGGCTGTACACATCGGTGGTACGGGTATAGCCGCCCTGGGGGGACAGCAGGAAGGCCTCAATGTCCTCCTCGAAGCGCCTTTCGGTAACATCCACAATCGCCACTTACACAACCTCCTTTTTCCCGGTAACATACTCGTAAATGAGTGACTTTTTGTAGGCCTCCAGCTGGGCCAGCAGGGTGGTTTTCCTGGCAATGAGGGCATCGATGGCGGCGCA
>CAYMOM010000142.1:0-2342 GCA_964391995.1 uncultured Faecalibacterium sp. | reverse complement strand
AATCTCCCCAATCCACTCAATCCCGGAGTCCTTCATCTTCCGTGCACCGCGCACGCCCTTGGTGACGGCCTCGGTGATGACAGCCTGCTTGAGCCGCTTGTATTCCTCAATGGTGGTCTTGGTGCGCTCGCTCACCGCGTCAATCTCGGCACACTTGCTGTCGAGGAAGGCAGCGATGCGGCGCTGGGTGGGGATGGGAGGTCGAACGAGCTTCAGCATCTTTATACCGTCCCAGTTCAGTCCTTGGCGCACACCAGAACCCATGCCGTAGAAACCCTTGCAAATGTCAAAGGCATGCAGTTGGTAGTAGAGATACTTCTCAAAGCAATCGGACTTATTATGTAATGTCAGATATGCAGATGTAATGATGCCACGTTGCTCCGACAAACCAACTCGCAAACTGGTATGGTCGTTTTGCAGGTCAGTCAGGCGTAAAACAATATTGTTAGGCTCAATGATGTTATAGCCTTCAAAACTTTCCGGCAAAAGTCCTTCTGTAGTATTGATGCTCTTTTTGACTATTTTACCATAACTTAATGACAGCAGGTTATCTTCTTGCATGCTCTCATTCTTGTTTTTGACTTGCGTGAACAACTGGAAAGCCGTATGGATTCCCCACTCCTCCGGTATCTCCCCAATCCACTCAATTCCGGAGTCCTTCATATGCCGTGCCATGCTCAATCCTCCTTGGGAAACAGGCTCCGCAGGGAGGCTGCAATCTCGTCTTCCAGCCCGGTAATGCGTGCCAGAATGGCCTCGGAGGCCTCCGGCGCCTGATATTCATAGAAGTAGCGGGTCATGGGGATTTCGTAGCCCACCTTGGTCTTGCTGCGGTCAATCCACGCGTCCGGCGCATAGGGCAGCACCTCCCGGGCGAAGTAGGCCTCGATATCCTCGGTCAGGGGCACGTTTTCCGTGTCCCGGCGGGCGGCATCGGCCACGGGCTTGCCCTTCTTCATCACAGGGTTGCCGTCCTCGTCCAGCAGGGGGCGCTCCACCACGATTTTGCTGTACCCAAATGCCGCCGTGTCGAAAATCTTGCTCTCGCAGTACACGCCCGCCTTGTCGCCGAAGACACCCTCGGTGAACTCGCCATAGGCCTTCACCATCAGCTCGCGGCAGCGGTCGGTAATATCGTTGCGCTTGGTGCCGATGGACTTGCGCCGCGGCTCGTAGCAGTGGGAGGCGTCAATCAGCTGCACCTTGCCGGCGCGCTCGGCTGATTTGCCCTTGTTGAGCACCCAGATATAGGTGCTGATGCCCGTGTTCATAAACTGGTCGGTGCTCAGCTGAATAATGGCTTCCAGCCAGTCGTTTTCCAGGATATATTGGCGGATGTTGGATGGCCCGCTGCCTGCGTCCCCGGAGAACAGGGGCGAGCCATTCTGCACAATGGCCATTCTGCCGTCCTCCGCCAGCTTCTTCAGCCCATTGAGCACAAACAGCTGCTGCCCGTCGGAAATCTTCGGCAGCCCGGGAGCAAAGCGGCCGTTCTCGCCCAGCTTGGCCTCGGCTTCCACGGCCTTCTGCTCCCGCTTCCAGTCGATGCCGAAGGGCGGATTGGAGATAATGCGGTCAAACTGATAGCCGGCAAACTGGTCGTCCGACAGGGTATCGCCAAAGCGCATATTATTGGGGTCGCCGCCGCGGATCATCATGTCCGCCTTCGCAATGGCAAAGGTGGACGGGTTGAACTCCTGCCCGAAGCAGGCCACGGTGGCGTCACTGTCCAGGGCATGGATGCGCTCCTCCATGCAGGAGAGCATCTGGGATGTGCCCATGGCCATATCATACACGGTGATGTTCTGCCCGTCAAAGCGGGTGTCCGCCAGGAGAATATCGGTCATCAGGTAAATAATGTCCCGGGAGGTGAAGTGGGCGCCGGCCTCCTCCCCGTAGGACTCGTTGAACCGCCGCACCAGATCCTCGAAGATATAGCCGCAATCCACCGCGGAAATCCTGTCCGGCCCCAGGTATCCCTTGGGGGAATTGAACTCCTTGATCACCAGGTAAAGGGTGTTGCTCTCCACCATGCGCTTGATGATGCTGTCGAACTCAAATTTCGCCAGCACGTCCTGCACATTGGCAGAGAAGCCCGCCAGATAGTCCCGGAAGTTGCTTTCGATGTTCTCCGGGTCGGCCAGCAGGGTTTCAAAGGTGTACTTGGAGATGTTGTAGAACTGGTACCCGGATGCCTTGGTCAGAAAACCGTCAATCACCTCAAAGCCTTTGACTTTTTCATACATCTCCAGCACTTTGCCATGGGTGGACAAAAGGCAATCGTGGAACCGCTTGATAACCGTCATCGGCAGAATGACCAGGCCGTACTCATGGGGCTTGAA
>CAYMOM010000141.1:0-5038 GCA_964391995.1 uncultured Faecalibacterium sp. | reverse complement strand
AAAGCTGCAAGCAGCTTTGACGGCCGTTCCTCCGCGTAAGGAAAGTTTCCGGCAAAGCCGGAAACGCCCCGCCCGCGCGGCAAAGCCCCGCGATACGAATAAAGTCAGAAGGCCTGCGGGCCCTCCGACACCTCCCGGAGGTTTTTTGACAGTCTGCGCGGATTTGTCATCCGCAGCATAGAAAAGCTCAGTCCGCATCACTGCGCTGATAGTGGTAAACCTCGTCAGAGGGCACGATCTCCGGCAGATTCAGCAGCTGGGAAACAGTTACGCATTCATAGCCCTTTTCCAGCAGCTGAGGGACCAGCACTTCCAGGCAGCGGATGTCCTTGGCCCTTGTGTGAAACAGCAGAATGCTGCCATTCTGAACCTGCTCCAGGGCCTTGTCCGGGTCGGTCTGGCTCACGTCCCACTTCACCGTATGCAGATAGCCCACCGCAGCCACCGCCTTGTTCACCAAGGTGCTGCTGTGCCCGCCGGGTGCACGCATCACCTGCATGGGATAGTGGTAGCCCAGCATTTCATCCAGCTTCTCCTGGGTGCCCAGCATCTGATACTTCACCTGCCGGCTGTTCATCTCCGTCAGGTTTTTGTGGCTCCAGGTGTGATTGCCAATCTCGTGGCCCTCGGCAGCCATCCGCTGCCATACCTGGCTGGGGGTGTTCCGCATGGCGCTGCCAATGGGGAAGAAGGTGACATGAATGCCATACGCCTGGCACAGGTCAAGGGCGGCCTGGATCTGCTCGGCGTCATAGCAATCGTCAATGGTGATGGCAATGCGGGGTTCCTCCCGGCTGCCGTTGCGCACGGAAAAGGCGGTTTCCTCCTCCGCCGCGGCCTGGAAAAGCCCGCAGCAGGCCAGCACCAGCGCCAGCAGCGCCCATGCAAAATGATGCTTCATGCAAATGCCTCCGTTGGTTGATGGCTATAGCATAGCACAAAAGCGCGGATTTGTCATCAAGGTGTGAAGGCTCAGTCCGCATCGCTGCGCTGATAATGATAGATTTCATCGGAAATGACAATCTCCGGCAGATTCAGCAGCTGGGAAACAGTTACGCATTCATAGCCCTTTTCCAGCAGCTGAGGGACCAGCACTTCCAGGCAGCGGATGTCCTTGGCCCTTGTGTGAAACAGCAGAATGCTGCCATTCTGAACCTGCTCCAGGGCCTTGTCCGGGTCGGTCTGGCTCACGTCCCACTTCACCGTATGCAGATAGCCCACCGCAGCCACCGCCTTTTGCACCGCTGTGCTGGACTTGCCCATGGGCGGGCGCATGACCTGCATGGGGTAGTGATAGCCCAGCATTTCATCCACCTTCTGCTGCGTGCGCAGCATTTGAAAGCGCACCTGGTGGTCGTTCATGTCCGCCAGGTTTTCGTGGCTCCAGGAGTGGTTGCCGATCTCGCACCCGGCTTCGATGGCCTGCTGCCACACGGGGCCATCGGCAAACTTCAGCGCATTGCCGATGGGGAAAAAGGTGACGGGAATCTGATACTCCCGGCACAGCTCAAAGGCCGCCAAAATCTGCTCAATGTCGTAGCAGTCGTCAATGGTAATGGCAATGCGGCATTCCTCCCGGCTACCGCTGCGCACGGAAAAGCTCTCCTCCCCGGCGGCAGGGTCAAAAAGGGTATGGCAAACAAGCATCAGCAGCCATGTGCTGAAAAACAACAGCTTTTTCACTTTTTCTCTCCTATCAATAGAAAAAGGCGGGAAGATCATCCCTCCCGCCCGTTGGTCATTTCACGGTTACATTGTTCCCATAGGGCATGGCGATGGTCATGCTTTCCGGCAGTGCATCCGTACCAATCATCGTCCGGTACTGCACCCGGGTCACAGGGCCGCTTTCCGGCAGCGGGCTGCCATCGGCACTCAGGAGCCCGCCGCTCAGGCTGATGCCAGCGGGGAATTCCTGCCCGCGCCCGTCCAGCAGGGTCGGGCAGGGCAGGCCGGTGGACAGCAGTTCTTCGCAGGTCATGCCTTCCTGCATGTCCACGCAAACGGTTACATACACGCCGGCGCAGGTCTGCTCGGCCGTCACGCCGGTCAGGGTCAGGCTTTCGTTCAGGGCCGCATCGCCCTGGGGCAGGTAGTCCTTCCGGGCCGTCACCCCGTGAACGGTCAGGCTCCGCGTTTCCGTCATCTGCCAGCCTTCGTCCATGGTTCTCATGGTCACCGGGTCAATCTGCCACACCCGCAGGCAGATGTTCACATTCAGCTTTTCGCCCACTTTGTCCGGGTTGGTCAGCAGCATGTCGACCAGCAAAAGGGAACCATCCTCCTGGCGGAGTGCATCCATCATTTCCGTGCCTTCGCCTACGCCTTCCTCCAGCTGTAGCCAGGCCATAACGCAGTACAGGGGCAGGCCGGACTTCCGCGCTGCCTGCACCAGGGTGTTTTCAGCCAGGATATCCGGGTGGTTCAGGGCCTTGGCCAGGGTGGTACCCACCGGATCGTACAGGTCGCCGCTGCCTTCGTAAACCAGAGCAGCGCCATCCCTGCCGGCGGCATTCACCGTCAGGTAGGCCAGGTGCCCGTCCGCCAGGGTTTCGCTGATGGTCAGGGTCAGGGGGCCCACCTGGCAGGTGGTTTTTTCGGTGGCGGCCAGAACCTCTTGGGCCGCCCGGGGCGCCTGAATGCCCATGGACTGCCACAGCCAGTCCAACAGCCCGGCCTGGCTGGCGGCAAAGGCCGCAGCCATCATGCACAGGATCAGGGCAGCCGCCAGCACCAGCGTGCGCAGGCCTGTGTGTGCGCTTGCTTTTTCCTCCTTCACGGAGCGTGCCGCCGCCATCAGCGCGGCATGGCATTCCTCCGGCTCCGGGCCGAAGGCGGAACGCAGGTTCAGCTCATCCATGTTCCGCTTCATTCTGCATCCAGCTCCTTTCTCAGTTCTCCCTTGGCGCGGTGAATTCGCCCGCGCACAGTGGCAATAGGCAGGTGAAGCACATCGGCAACCTCCTGATAGCTCATGCCCTCGGCATAGCACAGAACCAGCGGCAGCCGCAGCTTTTCCGGCAGGGCCTGCAGGGCCAAGGACAGTTCTGCATCCGGCGGCGGCACGGATGGCTCAGCAATTTCTTCCAGCAAGATGGTGCGGCGGCGCTTTTTCTGCGTGTCGTAACACACGTTGATGAGAATTCGCGTCACCCAGGTGCGGAAATAGCGCTCCTCCCGCAGGGAATGGCGCTTTTCCCAGGCCTTCAGGGCCGTATCCTGCATGGCGTCCTTGCAAGCCTCATCGTTTCGGAGGATGGTATAAGCCACCCGGTACAGCATACCGCTGGAGGCCTCCATCTCCCCCACGAAGAAATCCTTGTCCATGTGCTCACCTCTTTGTAACGTTACAACCATTAGACGGCCCGGAAGGCTGCATCGTCACACGGAGGAATTCTTTTTTTCTATGGGAATAATCCGCTCCCACGCCTGACCGTTACAGCGCAGGTAAATAAAACCCTCCCGGGTAATCTGATAAGGAATGGATTTTCTGCTCAGCTGGCTGCGGACATCCTTGCTGTCGGAAGAGTTGTTGGTGATAAACACAAAATCCGGCGCGGCCTTCGTCAGGAAGGAGGCATACATCTTTTCCCTGCCGTGGTGGGGCGCCTTCAAAATATCAGCACGCAGGTCGTAGCCTTCCTCCACAAACAGCTTCTGGGCCTTGGCGGTCACGTCCCCCGTCAGCAGCATGCGGCAGGAACCATACTCCACCATCAGCATCAGGGATCGGTCGTTCACGGAGGTCAGGTCGTTGCGGCGCATAACGGTCAGGCGGATGTCCCCCGCCTGCAGCACATCACCGTCATCCACATGCATAATGGGAATTTCCTTCTTGTTCAGGGCCGCAACGGCCTCCTTCTGCACCACACCCTTGCCGGTCATGCCCTCATCAAACCCGGTGACAAACCGGGCAACCTCCACCTTTTCCAGCAGGGCAGGCAGGCCGCCCAGGTGGTCGTGATGGGGATGGGTGTTGATCAGCATGTCCAGCCTGGTGATTCCTTTCTCCGCCAGCAGCCCGGCCAGGGTGCCGGCATCGGTGGCCTCGCCGGTGTCAATCAGCAGGGACACATCCCCCTGGGTCAGCAAAATGGCATCCGCCCGCACCAGGGGGCAGATGCTCACCTGCAGCACATCCTCCCCCAGGGCAAGGGCAGGCGTGCACAGGGCAAGCATCAGGAACAGGACAAGCAGTTTTTTCATCCGTATCACCTCATATAATCAGACGCTTTCCCCTGGCAAATCGTTCTTCCATTGGAAGCCATCCACCCTGCCAGTATACCGCCAGGCCGTCACCTTGTCAAAAAGAATCGCCTGCCGGACAAGGTTTCCGGGTGGATAGCAATTTCCACGCCCCCGTTTTCCGCAGCGCCCAGGGCGGCCCGGCCCTCAGCCAGCACCACATCAAACCAGGCCGCGCCGGGCTGCTCTACTTCCAGGCAGGCCAAGGCGTTTTCCCGCAGGATGTCCACTTTCCGCCCGGCATCCGGACTGGCCAGGTGCAGAACCGGCCTGGCACCGCGCACCTCCAACTGAAAGGCCACCGGCACCACATAGGGCCGCTCCCCTGCCGAAAGGCCCAGCCGCGCCAGGCCGCCGGAGCGCAGCACATCCAGCACCTGCATCAGGTTCAGCTCCTGGTAATGCACCTCTGCCATGGGCGCACCTCCCTTCCGTGGCAGTTTATGCCGGCCCTTGACAAGGGGTGACTGCGCAGGGTATGCTGGTGGAGAGGTGATGAACATGGATCCTTTGGAGCAATGGCTCCTCACTCTTCCCGCCCAGGCCCGGCAGCACCAGGCCCAGCTGGCAGGCCGCAGCGGGCTTTTCCGGGTGGAAACCCGCCAGGGCCGGCGCAGGGATATTCTGCTGGAGGGCGGCAGCGTGCAGGTGATGGAAAGCGGCACATCTGCGCCCACCTGCACCATCCTGGCCGATGAAAATGACCTGCTGGCCATGCTGGAAGGCCGGCTGAACCCAGGCAAGGCGCTGCTTTTCGGCAAGGTGAAGGTGAAGGGCGACCCCAAGCCGCTTCTGG
>CAYMOM010000140.1:0-5065 GCA_964391995.1 uncultured Faecalibacterium sp. | reverse complement strand
TTGCCAATGGGGGTCGCCACCACATACAGCGTGGGCATCAGTCCACCTCCAGCTTCTGGGCCACCCGCAGCTTGGCACTGCGGGCACGGGGGTTACGGGCTATTTCCTCATCCCCGGGCGGCACGGCACCCTTGGCCAGCACCTTTACCCGGGGTTTCTTGCCGCAGGTGCAGATGGGCGCCTTGGGCGGGCAGGTACAGGGGTTTTGCAGCCGCTGGAAGCAGCGCTTCACCAGCCTGTCTTCCAGGGAATGGAAGGTAATCACCAGCAGCCTGCCGCCGGGCTTCAGGCAGTCCACAAAGTCGCACAGCGCCTTGTCCAGCGGGTCAAGCTCGTCATTCACAGCAATGCGGATGGCCTGGAAGGTGCGCCGTGCCGGGTGCCCGTCATCCCTGCGGCGCACTGCCTTGGGAATGGCGGCATCCACCGCATGCACCAGGTCAAAGGTGGTTGCTATAGGCTTCGCCGCCCGGTGCTCGCAGATGATGTGCGCCACCCGTGCCGCCCACTTCTCCTCGCCATAGTCCCGGATGATCCTGCACAGCTCCGCCTCGCTGGCAGTGTTCAGCAGGTCAGCCGCCGTCATGCCCTGGGAGGTATCCATCCGCATATCCAGGGGTGCATCCTCGTGATAGGAGAAGCCACGCTCGCCCCTGTCCAGCTGGGGGGAGGACACACCCAGGTCCAGCAGCACGCCATCCAGCAGCGGCGCGCCTGCCTGCTGCAAAAGGGCCTTGCCATCGTGGAAGTTCCCGTGCAGGGCATGGAAGCCGCTGAACTCCTTCAGCCGGGCGCTGGCAGCCTCAATGGCGGTCATGTCCCGGTCAATGCCGTACAGGCTTGCTGTTCCGCCGCTTTCCCGCAGGATGGCGCCGCTGTGTCCGCCGCCGCCCAGGGTGCCATCGCAGTATGCGCCCCCGGGCTGCACGTTCATCCATTGCAGAACCTCCGCCAGCAGCACCGGCTCGTGGATAAATTCCATGGTGGTTCTCCTTCCGTCATGTGTAATGTTCAGCCTTGTTTTCTCATCAGCATATGGTGGAAAAACGCAATCGCCTGATATTCCGGCATGGTGGATACACGGTTTTCCAGTGCCAGCATATCCATCTGCCAGGCTTCATCCGTGTGGCAGGCCTGGTTCTGCTGCAAATCCCAGAAGGTCCGGGCGCCCCACAGCCTTTCCAGCGTCATGCCCGGCAGGGCATCCAGCACTTCTTCATCCGTGTAATAGCGGATGTCCCCAAACTTCGATGTGGTTCCATTGCCACCGTCCAGCAGGGTGTTTGCCATGGTGAAATCGTTCAGCAGCACCGCCATCTGCATCACCCGACCGGGGCGGTTGTGCTTCACCAGGGAGAGCAGTCCCCCGGGCTTCACCACCCGGGAAAGTTCCTGCAAACAGGCAGCCTTCTCGTCCACATATTCCAGCACATTGTGACAGATCACCAGGTCGAAGCTCTCCGCCTCCATGGCCTGCACCAGTTCAATGCCACCATGAAGCTGGGTGTACCCGCCGGGCGCTCTGCCTGCCAGCATGGCGGAAGAAAGCTCCACGGCGGTCACGGTGTTGCACCGGGACAGATGTGCAACCGTGTCCCCTTCTCCGCTGCCGAAATCGAGGATTGTTTGACCTTGGGCAAAGTCCAGCTGCTTCCACAGCATGGCTTTCAACAGTGCATCCCAGGTGTTCATATTACCTCCAGGGCAGGTTCAGCACGGTACGCAGCGCACCCGCAAAGTACAGCGAGCCAGCCGCAATCACAATGCCGTCGCCCGCCAGTTCCTGTGCCAGGCGCAGTCCAGCTTCGATGGTGTCTGCTGCCCGGGCGCATCCGCCCACAGCGTTCAGCCGCTGGGCAAGCTCCGCCGCTGGCATAGCCCGGGGATTATCCGGTGTCACAGTCACAGCCGCATCTGCCAGGCCTGCCAGCATACCCAGCATATCCGGCTGCAGCTTGTCCGCCAGAACGCCGGTGAGCAGCACCCGTTTTTCACCCTGCAAAAAGGTCTGCACATAATCCCGCAGGGCCGCAATGCCTTGGGGATTGTGTGCGCCATCAATCAGCACCCTGCCGCACCACTCCAGCCGGGCAGGCCAGCGGGTGCAGGCAAGACCCTTGCGCACCGCTTCATCCGGGATGTGCCAGCCCTGCTTGCGCAGCTGCTCCACCAGCGCCAGCACCACCATGGTGTTTTGCTGCTGATGGGCACCCGCCAGGGGCACCTGCACATCCGTCCAGTTGTTTTCTAATGTATAGTTCGCCACAGACCCCCGTGCATCCTGCCGGACACACTGGCACTGGGCAGAATTCAGCTGGTGCAGGGGTGCACCCATCCGCGCCGCCTGCCGGGCAAACACCTGCGCCACGGCGCTTTCCGCCGGGTGGCACACCACCGGCACGCATGGCTTGATGATCCCCGCCTTTTCCCCGGCGATTTCCTCCAGGGTATTGCCCAGCAGGTTCATGTGGTCCAGCCCAATGGCAGTAATGCCGCACAGGCAAGGTTTCACCACATTGGTGGGGTCAAGCCGGCCGCCCAGGCCCACTTCCACAATAGCAGCATCCACCCTTTCGCCCTCGAAAACGGAAAGGGCCAGCGCCGTTCCCAGTTCAAAGGGTGTGGACTGGATGCCCTGCTTCTCCAGCGCGGCGGATGCTTCCAGCAGCCGCGTGCCATACTTGACCATCAGCTCATCCCAAAGGGGTAGACCGTCCAGCCGGATGCGCTCCTGGTATACCTGCAAAAAGGGCGAGGTGTACAACCCCGTCCTGTAGCCTGCCGCCCGCAGGATGCTTTCCAGCATGGCGCAGGTGCTGCCCTTGCCGTTGGTGCCTGCGATATGAACCACAGGCACCCGGCACTTGGGGCACAGCTGCTCCATCAGCAGCTGGATATTGCGCAGGCCATGCTTGCTCCCCGTTGCATAGGAGCCATGGATGGCTGCGATGATTTCTTCCGCATTCATTTACAGCGATTCCTTCAGTTCTGCAATGCGCTTCTCCAGGGCCTCGGCCTTCACCTGGTTGGCAGCCAGCTTGTCCTTTTCCTGCCGCACCAGTGCAGCGGGAGCCTTGCTGACAAAGCCGGCGTTGTTCAGCTTGCCTTCCGCACGGGCAATCTCCTTGTGCAGGTTGTCCAGCTCCTTGTTCAGGCGGGCAATTTCCTTCTCAAAGTCCACCAGGTCGCCCAGGGGGATGAACAGCTCGCCCGCTGCAGTCACTGCGCTGACGGTCTTTTCGGTGATGATGCTGCGGTCGGCAATCACCTTGCTCTCGCTGGCGCCAGCCAAACGGCGGAAGTAAATGTCCGCACCGGTCAGGGTGTCTGCCCAGCCTTCGCCAGCCAGCAGCATCAGGTGGGTGCGCTTGCCGGGTGCCACGTTCATCTCCGCACGCAGGTTACGGATGGTGCGGATGACCTCCATAATGCCTTCCATCTTGGCTTCATCAGCCTGGAAGTCATACTCGGACTTGGCCTGGGGCCAGGCATTCAGCATCAGGAAACCTTCCGCGCCGGGCAGATACTTGTACACCTGCTCCGTCAGGAACGGCATGAAGGGGTGCAGCAGCTTCAGCAGACCTTCCAGCACATACAGCAGCACAGCCTTGGCAGCGGTCTTGCTGTCGCCATCCTCGCCCAGCAGGCGGGACTTGGCCAGCTCGATATACCAGTCGCAGAATTCGCTCCACGCAAAGTCGTAAATCCTGGTGGCGGAAAGGCCGAAGTCCCCTTCCTCATTGTGGGCGGAAATGTCCCGCACGGCATCCTGGAAGCGGGTCAGAATCCACTTGTCCGCCAGCTCAATCTTGCTCAGGTCAATCTCTTCCCGGCTGTCCACATTCATCAGCACAAAGCGGGAAGCATTCCAGATCTTGTTGGCAAAGTTCCGGGCGGATTCCACCTTGTCCTTGGAGTAGCGGGTGTCGTTTCCGGGGCTGACGCCCATCAGCAGGGAGAAGCGCAGGGCGTCTGCACCATACTCCTCAATAACCTCCAGGGGATCCACACCATTGCCCAGGGACTTGGACATTTTCCGTCCCTGCTCGTCCCGCACCAGGCCGTGAATCAGCACGGTCTTGAAGGGCGTTTCGCCCATTTCTTCCACTGCGCAGGTGATCATACGGCTGACCCAGAAGGTGATGATGTCATAACCGGTCACCAGCATATCCGTGGGGTAGAAGTACTTCAAATCCTCAGTGTTATCGGGCCAGCCCAGGGTGGAGAAGGGCCACAGGGCAGAGGAGAACCAGGTGTCCAACACGTCCTCATCCTGGTGAATATGCTTGCTGCCGCACTTGCTGCAGCAGCAGGGATCCTCCCGCAGCACCATCATCTCGCCGCAGTCATCGCAGTACCACACGGGAATCCGGTGACCCCACCACAGCTGGCGGCTGATGCACCAGTCACGAATGTTCTCCATCCAGTTCATATACTGCTTGGAGAAGCGCTCCGGCACAAACTGGGTCTTGCCGGACTTCACCGCCTCAATGGCGGGCTTGGCAAGAGGCTTCATGTCCACAAACCACTGTTTGGACACCATGGGTTCAATCACCGTCTTGGAGTGACGGTAGCACACACCCACCTCGTGCTTGATGGGTTCCACTGCCTTCAGCAGGCCCAGAGCCTCCAGGTCAGCCACAATGGCCTTGCGGGCCGCATCGGTGGTCATGCCGGCATACTTGCCGCAGTCCAGCACCAGGGGCTCGTTCTTGCTGGCCTTGCCGCTGGCGAACAGCTCATCCGCCTCGGCCTTGTCAGCAGCGCCGGTCATGTGCCCGTCATAGGTGAACACCCGCACTATGGGCAGGTTGTGGCGCTGGCCCACTTCATAGTCGTTGGGGTCGTGGGCGGGGGTAATCTTCACCACGCCGGTACCCTTTTCCATGTCAGCGTGCTCATCACAAACGATGGGGATTTCCCTGTCAATCAGCGGCAGCACCACATGGCATCCGCGCAGGTGGGCATAGCGCTCGTCCTTGGGGTTGATGGCCACAGCAGTATCGCCCAGCATGGTTTCCGGGCGTGTGGTAGCCAGCTCCAGCATTTCGCCGGTTTCCTTCAC
>CAYMOM010000139.1:0-5070 GCA_964391995.1 uncultured Faecalibacterium sp. | reverse complement strand
TAGCGGCCCCGGGCGGCTTTTGGTTCTTTTCGCCGAGACGAAAAGAACATCCCCCCGCGCACATCCCCCCAGGAGGTACCCCCATGCCTTATCGCCGGTTCCTTGCCTTCCTCTGCGGGCTGATGCTGGCGCTGGCCGGCACAGTGGCGGCGCTGGCCGGGCTGATTGACGGCGCTGGCGGCTCCGGACCGCTGATGCTGGCACTGATGGAGCAGCACGCGCCGCCTTCCGCCACCGGCCTGCCCCGGGAGCACTACGCCGCCATGGCGGACATGATCACCGATTATCTTTCCGGCCGGGAGCGCACCTTCCAGTTCACCTACACGGCGGACGGCGCGGAGTATGTGTGCTTCCATGAACACGAGCAGCAGCACATGGCAGACTGCAAAACCCTGTTCGACCTGGACAGGAAGGTACTGCTACTTTCAACCCTGGCGGCGGCGCTTTTTGCCTGCGGGGTGTATGCCCTTGGGCGCTTCAGGCGCCAGGCCGCCCTGGGCGCCTTGTGGGGCTGCCTGCTGCCTTTGGTGGCGGCAATGGGCCTGACCCTCTGGGGCCTGGCGGACTTCGACGGGCTGTTCATCCTGTTCCACCGCATGTCCTTTGCCAATGACCTGTGGCTGCTGAATCCGCAGACGGATCTGCTGATCCGCCTGATGCCCACATCCTTTTTCATCCATTATGCCGCGCTGCTGGGCGGCACATGGCTGGGCCTGCTGCTTTTGATGGCGGCACTGGCCTGGCGCTTGTCTGCGAGGTGGAAGCAATGACCTACATCCAACGGGCGGAGGAAACCATCGCCCGGCTGAAAGACCAGGAGCACGTACGCATCCTGGCCCTGGAAACCTCCTGCGATGAAACCGCTGCCGCCGTGATTGAAAACGGGCGCAGCATCGTTTCCAATGTGGTGTTCAGCCAGATCGACCTGCACGCCCTGTATGGCGGCGTGGTGCCGGAAATCGCCAGCCGTGCCCATGTGGAGGCCTGCGACCGGGTGATTGACCAGGCGGTGAAGGAGGCCGGCATGACCCTGGGCCAGGTGGACGCGCTGGCTGTTACCTATGGCCCCGGGCTGGTTGGCGCGCTGCTGACGGGCGTCAACTGCATGAAAGGCCTCAGCTACGCCCTGGAAAAGCCGCTGATCCCCGTCAACCACATTGAGGGCCACGTTTCCGCCAACTACCTGACCCACCCCGATCTGCACCCGCCCTTTGTGTGCCTGGTGGTGTCCGGCGGGCACAGCCATCTGGTGCAGGTGACGGACTACGGGGAATACCGCCTGCTGGGCCAGACCATGGACGATGCCGCCGGCGAGGCCTTTGACAAGGCGGCACGGGTGCTGGGCCTGCCCTATCCCGGCGGGCCGAGGATTGATGCGCTGGCGGAGGAAGGCGACCCCCATTCCCTGGCGCTGCCCCATCCCCACCCGGACGGCAGGTATGACTATTCCTTCTCCGGGCTGAAAACGGCGTTCCTCAATGCTGCCCACAAAATGGAGCAGAAGGGTCAACCCTTGCCCAAGGCGGATATGGCGGCGTCCTTCCGGTATGCGGTGGTGTCCGCCCTGGTGGAAAAGGCCGTGCTGGCTGCCAGGGAAACAGGTGCCCGGTGCCTGGCCATGGCCGGCGGCGTATCTGCCAACAGGCTCCTGCGCCGCATGATGCAGGAGGCCTGCGACAAGGAAGGCATCCCCCTGTACATGCCGCGCATCTCCCTTTGCACGGATAATGCCGCCATGATTGGCTCCGCAGCCTACTACCGGCTGCTCAAGGGCCAGGCGGCACCGCTGACCCTGAACGCACAGCCGTCTCTGCGGCTGGTGTAACGGAGGTTTTACGAATGAAGAACAAAAGTGTATTGCAGGCCATCAAGTTCACCCTGTTTTCCATTTCCGCCGGCCTTGTGCAGGTGGTCAGCTTTGCCCTGCTGAACGATGTGCTGGGCCTGGAAAGCTACTGGCTGAGCCATGTGCCGTCCCTGGTGCTTTCGGTTTTGTGGAACTTCACCTTCAACAGGAAGTATACCTTCAAGCCCACAGGCACCGTGAAGCGGGATATGCTGCTGGTAGCGCTGTATTATGTGGTGTTCACCCCGGCCTCCGCCTGGTGGGGTGAAGGGCTGGTGGCCCTGGGCCTGCACGAGTGGCTGGTGGAGCTGCTGAACATGCTCATCAACTTTGTAACGGAGTTCCTGTTCCAGAAGTTTGTGGTGTACCCCGAAAAGAAGGATGACAAGGCGGTTTGCGTTGACTAACCCGCACCTTCCGTGCTATGCTCCTTTCCGATGGGGGAGTAGCGGGCGCATCCCTGCGCAGCAAGTCAACATACTGGCGAAAGCCTGGCTTGCTTTCATTCGCGAGACTCATGCAAAGCGTGTGGCTATGCATGGGGTCTGCCCTTTTTGAAAGGCGAAAGAACCTCCGGGTATGGTTGCACACCGTACCCGGATTTTTCATACGCGGAGGGATCACCATGAATCTGACATTCGGCTTCTTTCTTCAAAGCATCATGCTGGGCGTGGGCCTGGCCATGGATGCCTTTTCTGTGTCCCTGGCCAATGGGCTGAACGAGCCTTCCATGCACCGCAGGCGAATGGCAGGCGTGGCAGGGGTGTTTGCGGCCTTCCAGTTCGCCATGCCCATGATCGGCTGGGTGTGTGTGTCCACCATTGCCCAGCACTTTGCCGCCTTTGAGAAGTGCATACCCTGGATTGCCCTGATCCTGCTGGGGTACATCGGCGGCAAAATGCTCTACGAGGGCATTGCCAGCAAGGACAGCCAGGAGGAGAAGCCTGCGGTGGGTTTTTCCGCGCTGCTGGTGCAGGGTGTGGCAACCTCCATCGATGCGCTGTCCGTGGGGTTCACCATTGCGGAATACCATGCGGCAGAAGCGCTGCTGGCCTGCCTGCTGATTGGCGGCGTGACCTTCTGCATCTGTTTTGCGGGCCTGGGCATTGGCAAAAAGGCCGGAACCAGGCTGGCTGGCAAGGCGGGCATACTGGGCGGCGCTATTCTCATTGTTATCGGGCTGGAAATTTTCATTACCAGCTGGCTTTAACGCTTGCACTCTGCCGGGAGAAATGCTACAATCAGTTCAAACGAGAACGGAGGAAAAACGTATGGCATCGAAGGTCTATTTCTGCAATCTCCGCACCCGCAACGGGGAAAACCTGCCCCACAAGCTCCGCCGCCTGATGAAAACCGCCGGCATGGAGCAGATTGATTTTGATGGCAAGTTTACCGCCATCAAGCTCCACTTTGGCGAAATGGGCAACCTGGCCTACCTGCGGCCCAACTATGCCCGGGCCGTGGCCGATGCGGTGAAGGAGCTGGGCGGCCGCCCCTTCCTGACGGACTGCAACACCCTGTATGTGGGCAGCCGCAAGAACGCCCTGGATCACCTGGATACCGCCATGGTCAATGGCTTTGGCCCCATGACCACCGGCTGCCAGATCATCATTGGCGATGGGCTGAAGGGCACGGACGATGTGCTGGTGCCCGTGAAGGGCGACTATGTGAAGGAAGCCAAGATTGGCCGGGCGGTGATGGATGCGGACGTGTTCATCAGCCTGAACCACTTCAAGGGCCACGAGGCCACGGGCTTTGGCGGCGCACTGAAGAACATCGGCATGGGCTGCGGCTCCCGGGCCGGCAAGATGGAAATGCACTCCGCCGGCAAGCCCTATGTGGAGCACAGCGCCTGCGTGGGCTGCGGCGTTTGCCAGAAAAACTGCGCCCACGGCGCCATTGCTATTGCGGATAAGAAGGCTACCATCGACCAGAACATCTGCCTGGGCTGCGGGCGCTGCATCGGCGTTTGCCCCAAGGATGCCGTGCAGCCCGGTGAAAGCGAGCGCAACGATGTGCTGAACCGGAAAATGGCGGAATATACCCTGGCTGTTCTGCAGGGCCGGCCCCATTTCCACATCAGCCTGGTGATGGACATCAGCCCCGATTGCGACTGCTATGGGCACAACGATGCACCCATCCTGCCGGATGTGGGCATGTTTGCCAGCTTTGACCCGGTGGCCCTGGATCAGGCCTGCGCCGATGCCTGCCTGCGCCAGCAGCCCATGCCCGGCAGCCACCTGGATGAGGTTTCTCACCTTTGCGAGGATCACTTCATCAACAACCATCCGGAAACGGACTGGCGCTCCCAGCTGGAGCACGGGGAGAAAATCGGCCTGGGCACCAGGGCATACGAACTGATCGAAATGAAATAAGAAAAACGCGGCTGGAGAAATGCTTCAGCCGCGTTTGATTTGCCAGATGCGCACCAGCAGGCCTTCTGCCAGCAGCACCAGGGCCGAAAGGCACGCCAGCGCCGCCCGCCAGGCGGCAAGGCCCCGGCGGTTCATCCAGGGGATGGGGGAACCATTGAGAAAAAGGTAGTTGCCGCCTGTCAGCGCATTGGCGGTCAGGGCGGCGCAGGCCATCAGCACCAGGGCACCAAAGGCCCACAGGGCGCCCAGCGGCTTTGGCCTGGCCCCCAGGCACAGGGGCAGCAGCGGAGAGAGCAGCACGCAGCAGTGCATGGTGAAAAACCCCAGCTCTGTCAGGCGCGGCCAGGGCGTTTCCGCCACTGCAGGAAAAACCAGCGCCAGCGCTGCGCCGGGCAGGCCCAGGAAAAGGGACAGCTGCCACCAGAGCTGCCGCCTGCTCAGCAGCATGGGCAGGGACAAAAGGCCCATCAGGCTGCACAGGTGCAGGGGAAGCCCGTTGCGCCAGGTGAGCTGCCCTGCACACAGCAGAATGGCCTCCTGCAGCAGCATGGCAGCGCAGCATCCGCCGCCCAGGGCCAGGGCGCAGCGCCGGTACAGCCGCCTGGCTGCCAGCATGTATCCGCAGGCGCGCAGCAGGCGGATCCTGCGCACGCAAAGCCCCATGGCGGAGCCAATCAGCACCAGTAAAGCAAAGGCCATCCACTCACCTCCGAATGGATAGCCTTGCCATGAAAGCTATTCGTTATGCGTGCCCGGCCCGCTTCATGCAGCGCTGCAGCCAGCCGCCTTTCCAGTAGTACAGGATGAACAGCCCGGAGGTCAGCGCCCAGGTGATGGGATAGCTGACCA
>CAYMOM010000138.1:0-5086 GCA_964391995.1 uncultured Faecalibacterium sp. | reverse complement strand
GCGATAGAGTTGTTTTACTTCTCGCTCTCTCCGCCGCAGCCGCAGGTGCAGCCGCCGGAGGAGCAGCTTTTGCTGTAGGGACAGCCGATGCACTTCTGCCCGCGCTTCTTAGCCTTGATGATGTAGCCGGCAGCCACACCAATGGCAATCAGCAGCACAGCGATGACAATGAAATCCGTCATGGTCAAGACTCCTTAGGGGGTTCAGGCCTGAGCCTTCAGCTGGTACTCGCGCTGGAGGTTCTTGTTGGTGTTGTGAATCAGGTAGGCAATCACGCCAGCGAACACGGCAACTACGATCAGGCCGGGAATGAAGCCGGCACCGAAGCTGCCGGTGGTGAACAGGGTGCCCAGCTGATAAACCGCAAAGCCGATGGAGAAGCCGGTGCCCAGCTGGAAGCCGATGCCGCCCCACAGCCACTTGCGGCTCTTCATTTCGGAGTTCATGGCGCCAATGGCAGCGAAGCAGGGAGGCGTGAACAGGTTGAACATCATGTAGGCCAGGGCAGCGACCTTGGTGATAGCCATAATGGTTGCAACCTCAGCGCCGGCACCTTCCATCATGGCCAGCTCCTCGGTGTCAATCAGGTTCTCAAGGCCCACAAAGCACACAGCCAGGGTGCCCACCACGTTTTCCTTGGCGATGAAGCCGGTAACGGCGGCGGCAGCCAGCTGCCAGCTGATAACGCCCACGATGGGGTAAATCACATAGGCGAAGGGATGAGCGATGGAGGCCAGGATGGAGGCATCCGCGCTCTCCGCAGGCTGGAAGTTCCAGCCGAAGGTCTGCATAATCTGCACAACGGTGTTGCACAGAAGGATGATGGTGCCAGCCTTGACAATGTACGCCCAGCCACGGCTGCACATGGACAGGAAGGCACGCTTCAGGCTGGGGAGCTTGTACTCGGGCAGTTCGATGATGAAGAAGGACTTGCGAACCTTGTAGCCGGTAATCTTGTTAATCAGCAGCGCGCCGAAGAAAATCAGTACCAGGCCTACAAAGTACATCATGGGGCTGATCCAGCCGGAGCCGGGGAAGAATGCGCCCACGAACAGGGAAATCACGGGCAGCTTGGCGCCGCAGGGCATGAAGGGCGTCAGCATGGCGGTGGCCCGGCGCTCACGCTCGTTGCGGATGGTGCGGCAGGCCATGATGCCGGGAATGGCGCAGCCGGTGCCAATCACGAAGGGGATGACGGACTTGCCGGACAGGCCCACCTTCTTGAAGATGGGGTCAAGCACCACGGAGGCACGGGCCATGTAGCCGCAGTCCTCCAGCAGGGCGATGAGGAAGTACATCACCATTACCAGCGGCAGGAAGCCCAGCACGGCGCCCACGCCGCCAATGATGCCATCCACCAGCAGCGCCTGCAGGATGGGGGAGGCACCCTCTACCAGGCCGGCGACCCACTCGGTCAACACTTCCATCCAGCCTTCCAGAATGCCGGCCAGCCACACGCCCAGGCCGCCTTCTGCCTGGGAAATCCAGAACACGGCGTACATAATCACGGCGAAAATGGCCAGGCCGCCGATGGGGTGGGTGACCACCGCGTCAATCTTATCCTGGAAGTTCTTGTCCTTGGTGAGCACCTTGCGGTTTTCCACCTGGGACACAATGCCGTTGACAAACTTGAAACGGGCACGGTCGGCCTTTTCCACCTCTGCCTTGCTGGTCAGGTCGATATTGCCCTGGGTGTAGGGGGCAGTTTGCAGTTTGCCGGCGTGCTTCACGGCAGCTTCCACCACGGCCTTCAGGCCTTCATCGGTGGTGGAAACGGTGTCCACCACAGGGCAGCCCAGCTTGGCAGATAGCACTTCATCATTGATGCGGGTCTGCTTTTTGCGGTTCACGTCGGACTTGTTCAGCGCCACCACCACGGGGATGCCCAGCTCCAGCAGCTGGGTGGTGAAGAACAGGCTGCGGCTCAGGTTGGTGGCATCGACAATGTTCACAATCACGTCGGGATGCTCGTTGCGCACATAGCTGCTGGTGATGCTTTCCTCCGATGTGAAGGGCGACATGGAGTATGCGCCGGGAAGGTCAACGGCAACCAGCTCCTGATCGCCCACGCAGTACGCCTTCTTAATGGGGTGCTCCTTTTTGTCCACGGTTACGCCGGCCCAGTTGCCGACCTTTTCGTTGCGGCCAGTCAGCGCATTGTACATGGTTGTCTTGCCGCTGTTGGGATTACCCGTCAGTGCAATTCTCATAAGGTTCCTCCTTCATCCGCTATCTATCCAATCAGGCTCTCGCCTGCGGTTAGCTGTGATTAACTGCTGCGCCGAAGAAATGCGGCGGGACTTGCCTGCCGCGGATTTCTGCGCTTACACAATGATGGCGTTGGCCAGCTGTGCATCGATGCTGTAACGTGCGTCCTTGACGGAGATCACGCAGCTGGAGCGCTTGCGGGCCACCATGGTAATGGGCTCGCCAGAGTAGCAACCCAGGGAAAACAGGAAGGAGTTCAATTCGTCATCATCGGTATCGATGCGGCGGATGATGTACTCCCGGCCCTCTTCAGCGTTCAGCAAACTCGTTTCCATGTGCGTTCAACCTCCTGTCCATGGGGATTCGTCTAAACTAATTAGCCTTGACTAACCAAATATATAGCACCTTTTTCGCCCTTTGTCAACACCTATTTTGGCACTTTTCTGACAAAAGTTTCGGGCATGGGAAAAGCGGTCAATTCCGCACCTCTCCGCACAAATTTCGGCTGAGAAGCGCATCGGTATCCTCCTGGGCCAAGGCCCACATGAGCTTGGTGACAGCGGCCTCGGTGGTCATGTCCATGCCGGAAATCACATCGGCCCGGCGCAGCTGGGCGCCTACCTCGTAGATAGACAGGTCAGCCTTTTCATACATGCACTGGGTGACCACCACTACCCGCACGCCCGTTTGCCGCAGGGCGTGGAGCTTTTCCACCAGGTTCCGGCGGATGTAGTGCAATC
The DNA here is from genome assembly GCA_964391995.1 of uncultured Faecalibacterium sp. Taxonomy (GTDB): domain Bacteria; phylum Bacillota; class Clostridia; order Christensenellales; family Aristaeellaceae; genus UBA11524. Next base: position 2,138 of record CAYMOM010000138.1, on the reverse strand, counting down.
CGCCCATGCCAAAGGCCTCAATCACCAGGCCGCGATAGCCTGCCTGGGCCACAAAGTCCAGCACATCCGGCTGGGTGCCTGGCACTAACTTCAATAGGAAAACACGGCTGTCCACCTCCGGGCGCAGGCGGTATTCATCCTCTATGCGCTGGGGACGTAGAAAATGCACGCCTTCGCTGTCAATCATGCCGGAAAGGGAACGATTCACGCTGTCGAAGGCATCGAAGGAGGTGGTGCGGGTTTTTACCGCCCGGCAGCCGAGAATCAGCTTCCGGGCAAAGCAGACATAGGTGCCGGGCACACCCTGACAGGCGGCCTCCAGCGCGCAGGACAGGTTGATTTCCGCATCGGAAAGGGGTGCGCCCATGGGCAGCTGGCTGCCGGTGAGGATTACGGGCTTCTGCTGGCCCAGCAGCATGAAGGACAAGGCGGAGGCGGTGTATCCCATGGTGTCGGTGCCGTGGGTGACCACCACGCCATCGCAGTCCTGCATGGCGGCATCAACGGCCCGTGCCAGCAGGGACCATTCCTCCGGCTGAATGTTGCTGGAGTCCATGCGGAATACATCCCGGGGAACAATCTCCACCCCGGGCCGACAGGGAATGTGGCGGGTCAGCTCCGCCGCGGGGAGCGCGGGCATCAGGCCATCCTGGGTGTGGCGGCAGGCCATGGTGCCGCCGGTGGCAAGCAGCGCAATGCGCATGGGGCATCCTCCTTGAAAAAAACATCATAAGAAGTATAGCACAACTCTTTCCCGAATACAAAAAATATGTTATCATGAAGAAAATACCGCGCAAAGGGATGATTGCATGAATTTCAAGCTGAACGTGAAGCAAACCTTCCTGGTAGGCCTGGCGTTTCTGTCCATCAGCGCCTTCTGGGGCCTGTATGATTTCGTGGTGCCGCTGATTTTGAAAAACACCTACGCCGTGGGCGACACCTGGTCCGGCGTGGTGATGGCCATGGACAATGTGCTGGCCCTGGTGCTGCTGCCCTTCTTCGGTACCCTGAGCGACAGGTGCAAAAGCCCGCTGGGCAGGCGCACGCCCTTCATCCTGGGCGGCACGGCGGCGGCGGTGGCGCTGCTGCTCTCCATGCCTGCGGTGGTGAAGGGTGCACCCCTGCCGGTGTTCCTGGCGGTGCTGGCCCTGCTGCTGGTGGCCATGGGCACCTATCGCTCGCCCGCTGTGGCCCTGATGCCCGATGTGACCCCCAAGCCGCTGCGCTCCAAGGGCAATGCCATCATTAACCTGATGGGCGCCGTGGGCGGTGCGCTGTCCCTTCTGCTGGTGAACTTTGCCGTGGTGCGCACGGTGGATGAAACAGGCGCTGTCCAGTCGGACTACACATGGCTGTTCATCAGTGTGGCGGTGATTATGGCGGTGTGCGTGGCGGTGCTGTTTGCCACCATCCGCGAAAGGAAACTGGTGGCAAGGATGGAGGCTATCCACTACGGCGAGGCTGCCGATGCGGTGCAGCCCATTGTGGAAAACGGCAAGACCCGCCTGCCCAGGGATGTAATGCGCTCGCTGGTCCTGATTCTGGTGTCCGTCAGCCTGTGGTTTATGGGCTACAACGCGGTGTCCTCCGCCTTCAGCAAATACGCCACCACCGTGTGGGGCGTAACGGAGAGCGTGGCAGCCAACTGCGTGCTGGTGGGCACGGTGGGCGCCATCCTCAGCTACTGGCCGGTGGGCATCCTGTCCAGCAAGTTTGGGCGGAAGAAGATGATTCAGTTCGGCATTCTGCTGCTGGCGGCGTGCTTCCTGCTGGGGACGCTCCTGCCGGAAATGAGCTTTGTGCTGTACATCATGTTCGCCCTGGTGGGCCTGGGCTGGGCATCCATCAACGTGAATTCCTTCCCCATGGTGGTGGAAATGGCCTCCGGTTCGGATACGGGCAAGTATACCGGCCTGTACTACACCTTCTCCATGTCCGCCCAGGTGCTGACGCCCATTCTCTCCGGCGCGCTGCTGGAGCATGTGGGCTACCACACCCTATTCCCCTATGCGATGATAATGATGCTGTGCGCCTTTGCCACCTTTGCCTTTGTACGCCATGGAGACTCGAAGCCCATGAGCAAGCGCGGCCTGGAAGCGCTGGATGTGGAGGACTGACCCATGCTGTGGATGCTGCTT
>CAYMOM010000137.1:0-5152 GCA_964391995.1 uncultured Faecalibacterium sp. | reverse complement strand
GAGCCCAACAAATACGGCTTTCTGCAAAAGAAGGAGGCGCGGGAAAAGGTGCTGGCCCTCAGCGAGCGCTATGGCCTGCATGTGGATCCGGACGCCAAGATTCAGGACATCACCGTGGGCATGCAGCAGCGCACAGAAATCCTGAAAATGCTCTACCGGGACAACGAGATCCTGATTTTTGACGAGCCCACCGCCGTGCTGACCCCCCAGGAGATTGACGAGCTGATGCAGATCATGCGCAACCTGGCGGCGGAGGGCAAGTCCATTCTGTTCATCAGCCACAAGCTGAATGAAATCATGGCTGTGGCTGACCGCTGCACCGTGCTGCGCAAGGGCAAGTACATCGGCACGGTGGAAACTGCCGGCACCACCATGGAGGAGCTTTCCGCCATGATGGTGGGCCGCAACGTGAACTTCCACGTGGAAAAGCAGCCCGCTAACCCCGGTGATGTGGTGCTGCAGGTGGAAGGCATGACCGTGGCCTCCAAAATGCACAAGAACAATGCGGTGAAGGGCGTGTCCTTCCAAGTGCGGGCGGGGGAAATCGTCTGCATTGCAGGCATTGACGGCAACGGGCAGACCGAGCTGGTCTACGGCCTGACGGGCCTGGAACCCTTGCAGAGCGGCAGGATTACCTTTGCCGGGCAGGACATTTCCAAGGCCAGCATCCGCCAGCGCAGCGCCCAGGGCATGAGCCACATTCCCGAGGACCGGCACAAGCACGGCCTGGTGCTGGACTATTCCCTGGAGGACAACATCGTCCTTCAGCGGTACTATGAACCGGAATTCACCCAGCACGGTTTCCTGCGCCGCAGGAACATCCGCGCCTATGCCGAGCGCCTGATTGACCAGTATGACGTGCGTTCCGGTCAAGGCCCAGTGACCATGGCCCGCAGCATGTCCGGCGGCAACCAGCAGAAGGCCATCGTGGCCCGGGAAATCGAGCGCGACCCCAAGCTGCTGATTGCCGTGCAGCCCACCCGCGGCCTGGACGTGGGCGCCATTGAGTACATTCACAAGCAGATCGTCGCCCAGCGGGATGCAGGCAAGGCCGTGCTGCTGGTATCCCTGGAGATGGACGAGGTGCTGGACGTGTCCGACCGGATCCTGGTGATGTATGAAGGCGAAATCGTGGGCGAGCTTGACCCCAAGACCACCACGGCAGAAGAAATGGGCCTGTACATGGCAGGCGCCAAGAGGAAGGATGTGTAAGCCATGACCAACAAACAGCGCACGCCCATCCTGCGCCAGCCAGCCGTGCAGACCCTGCTGGCATCTCTCATCTGCATTCTGCTGGGTCTGGTGGTGGGGTACATTGCTCTGCTGATCATCAACCCCGCAGGCGCATGGGAGGCCATCACCGATATTGTGAAGAACTTCTTCGGTATGAAGAGCCCTGCCGCCCAGCTGAAAAACCTGGGCAACACCCTGGTGAAGGCCGCTCCCCTGCTGATGTGCAGCCTGTCCGTGCTGTTTGCCTACAAGGTGGGCCTGTTCAACATCGGTGCCGCAGGCCAGTATGTGGCTGGCGCCGGCGCTGGCCTCTACTGTGCCCTGGCCCTGAACCTGCCCTGGTATGTGGGCATGCTGGCAGCTGTGCTGGCAGGCGCCGTACTGGGCGCCATTTCCGGCATGCTGAAGGCCTACCGGAACGTGAACGAGGTCATTTCCTGCATCATGCTGAACTGGATCAGCCTCTATCTGGTCAACAACCTGCTGACCGCCGTGAAAGACCCCAACAGCCCCGATACCCTGATGATCTCCAAGGTGAACCCGGCGGGCCTGATTCCCACCCTGGGCCTGGAGAACCTGTTCTCCAAGAACCGCTATGTGACCATTGCCCTGCCCCTGGCGGTGATCATCGCCATCGCGGTGTGGGTGCTGCTGGAGAAAACCAAGCTGGGCTACGAGCTGAAGGCCACCGGCCTGAACAAGCACGCCGCCAAGTACAGCGGCATGCGGGAGAAGTTCAACCTGATTCTCACCATGTCCCTGGCCGGCGCGCTGGCTGGCATGGGTGCAGCCATGTACTTCCTGTCCGGCTACGGGCGCTGGGTCACCACCCAGTCCGCTGTGCCGGCCATGGGCTTCAACGGCATCGCTGCTGCCTTCCTGGGCGGCCTGCACCCCATCGGCGCCATCTTCTCCTCCTTCTTCATCCAGCATATCACCGAGGGCGGCGCCTATGTGGACAAGAGCATGTACAGCTCCCAGATATCCGACCTGATTTCCTCCATGATCATCTACCTGTGCGGCTTCGTGCTGTTCTTCAAGCAATGGATGAACCGCAGGCTTGACCGCGCTGCTGAAAACCAACTGCGGAAGGGGGCCGACAAGGAATGACGCTGCTGATTCAATACATGCTCATGTTTGCCGCCGTGCTGATGCTGGTGGCCCTGGGCGGCTGCTTTTCCGAGCATTCCGGCGTGATCAACATCGGGCTGGAAGGCATTATGGTGTTTGGCGCTCTTGGCGGCGCCCTGGTGCTGAAGTTCCTGCCCGACGGCACCTCTGCGGTGTTTGTCATTCTGCTGAGTGTATTGGCTGCCATGCTGCTGGGTATGCTATACTCATTGCTGCTGGCTGTAGCCGCCATTAACTTCAAGGCCGATCAGACCCTGGTGGGTACCGCCATGAACCTGCTGGGCACCGCTGCCGCCACCGTGTTTGTCAAGGCCATGAACACCGCCATGAACCCGGACAACGTGTCCTCCATCATCCAGTATGTGAACCCGAAGAAAGCCTTCATTGTCAACATCAACGGCTTTGAGTTCAGCTGGTTCATGCTGCTGGCGCTGGTGCTGCTGATTGTGTCCTATGTGCTTTTGTACAAGACCAAGTTCGGCCTGCGGCTCCAGGCCTGCGGCGAACATCCCCAGGCGGCGGACAGCGTGGGCATCAACGTGTACAAGATGCGCTATGCCGGTGTGCTGATTTCCGGCCTGCTGGGCGGCCTGGGCGGCCTGGTGTACATCACCGCAGGCGTGTCCGAGTGGAAGTTTGAAAACGGCGTTGCGGGCTTTGGCTTCCTGGCCCTGGCAGTGATGATCTTCGGCCAGTGGAAACCCATCCGCATTGCCCTGGCGGCGCTGCTGTTTGGCCTGTTCCGCTCCCTGAGCAATGTGTACACGGGCTTCGACTTCCTGGCCCAGCTGAACCTGCCCAGCAGCGTGTACAACATGCTGCCCTACATCATCTCCCTGATCGTGCTGGCCCTGACCAGCAAGAACTCCCTGGCCCCCAAGGCCGAGGGCGTGCCCTACGACAAGGGAAGCAGATAGCATTTCACAAAAGAACCCCCTTTGCGCTTTGGTACGCAAAGGGGGTTCTTTTGTGGTTTAGTTGAACAGCTCTTTCACCCTGTCCAGGAAGGATTTGCGGGATTCGTACTCCTTGCCGGTGGTGGTGTCATCAAACTGGCGGAGCAATTCGCGCTGCTTTTCGGTGAGCTTTCTGGGGATCTCCACCCGCACACGGACGATCAGGTCGCCCTTTTGCGTGCCCCGCAGCTGCTGGATGCCCTGACCCTTCAGGCGGAACTCGGTATCGTTCTGGGTACCCTCGGGGATGCGGTACTTCACCGGGCCTGTCAGGGTGGGGATATCCACCTCGCCGCCCAAGGCTGCCTGGGTGAAGGAGATGGGCAGGTCAAGATACAGGTTGTAGCCGTCCCGCTTGAACAGCTTATGGGGCCGCACGGAAATGCTGATGTACAAATCGCCATTGGGGCCGCCCCGCAGGCCCGGCTCGCCCTGACCGTTCATGATGATGGTCTGCCCGTTGTCGATGCCGGCGGGTACCTTGATATTGGCGGTACGCTTCACCCTGGTGCGCCCGGAGCCGCCGCAGGATGTGCACTTGTCCTGGATCACCTTGCCAGAGCCGCCGCAGGTGGGGCAGGTACGCACGGTGGTCATCCAACCGCCGCTGGTGCGAACCTGACCGGTGCCTTTGCAGGTCTGGCAGGTAACGGGGGATGTACCGGGCTTGGCGCCGGAGCCGTTGCAGGTGGTGCAGTTTTCGTTACGATAAAACTCGAAGGATTTCTCACAGCCGTGGGCGGCCTCCTCGAAGGAAATCTTCAGCTCATACCGCAGGTCGTTGCCCTGCTGGGGGCCTTGCCTGCGGCTGGAACCGCCCATGCCACCGCCGAACAGCTGGTCGAAAATATCGCCCATGCCGCCCATGCCTCCAAAGTCGAACCCGCCGCCAAAGGGGTTTCCGCCGCCGCCCATACCGCCCATGGGATCCTCAAAGCCAAACTGGTCATACCTGGCGCGCTTCTGGGGGTCGGACAGGACTTCATTGGCCTCGTTCAGCTCCTTAAACCGGGCCTCGGCCTCTTTATCATCGGGGTGCAGGTCGGGGTGACACTCCTTGGCCTTCCGGCGGTAGGCCCGCTTGATATCATCATCCGTGGCATTCTTCTCAATGCCCAGCACCTCATAGTAATCTCTCTTGTTCGCCAATGCGATTCACCTCTTTTTCGTCAGGGACGCGCTCAAGGGCGCTGCCCTTGAGAATCCCGCCAGAGGCTCTGCCTCTGGACTCCGCTTAAGGGCGCTGCCCTTAAGAAACCCGCTTAAGGGATTTCATCCCTTAAGAATCCCTGGCTGGACTATGTTACTTGGTGACTTTTTTGTGGGGGTCACGGCGCGCAACGGGCGCGCCGCGATGCGAGGGAGCAGCTTATCCTCCCTCCGGGAGGGAGGTGGCGCCGCGCTTGCGCGGTGACGGAGGGAGAATGCGTGTGCACTCGTTCTCACAATACGTTGCGTTCCCCACGCTGACCTCGAAATCCCCCGGGAGCAGGGTTGCTGCCCGGGGGACGGTATGTGTTTCTTCTGCCCAGCGCCTGCGGCGGAAGTGGGTGCGGGCACTGCCCGCTCGCGGGAGCCTACTGTGCTACCCACTACCAATGGCGGAAATGGGTGTGGGCACCGCCCACTCGCGGGAGCCTACTGTGCCACCCACTACCAATGGCGGAAATGGGTGCGGGCACTGCCCGCCTTATTCGACGGAGCCGTCAGCGTTCACGGAGCCATCGGGGTTGGTGGAACCGGGCTGAGCACCCATGTCGGGAGCGCCTTCGGGGTTCTGCTGCTGGTACAGCTTGCCAAAGATGGCGTACACCTTCTGGGTGAAGGCCTCC
>CAYMOM010000136.1:0-5206 GCA_964391995.1 uncultured Faecalibacterium sp. | reverse complement strand
CGGGGACGGACATTGCTGAGGGTCAACTGCGGCGGAAAAAAGGGACGAAGTCCCCGCGGGGACGGTCATTGCTAAATGCCAACTGCGGCGGAAAGGTGGGTCGAAGCCCCCTGCCGGATTCCAGATAGAAGCATCTCGTGCGAGGTGTTTCTTTTTTGTCATTATGTTCACACCTTCTCACGCGGGGACGGACATTGCTGAGGGTCATCTGCGGCGGAAGAATGGGTCGAAGACCCCTGCGGTCTGAGGCTCTCCGCGCGCGGAGGGTCTTTCGTTTACACAATCTGTATTTTTCCGCAGGTTTCCTCCAGCTCGTGCTGGATTTCTTCTGCCTGCTTGATCTGGTCGTTCAGGTTCCACTTGCCAATGTTCACGCTGTCTTTGAGGAACATGGAGCCGCACTGGTGGAAGTAAAACTCAATACCCCGCTCTTTTGCCTCCAGGTACAGGGCCTTCACCCACTCGTAGCGGATGGGCCGCACATCGGCCTTGGGAGCCATTTCACCGCCCACGTTCACGCACTTGACCAGCCCGGTGTCCAAGTATTTTCCCAGGGACATGGGGCCGATCAGCGGCGAGCAGAACACCTCCCGGTGCTTCAGCGGCGCTGCAAGAAAATGGGGCAGGCGAATGTCCGCCATTTCCTGATTCTCAATGGAAATGCTTAGGTGCAGGTTGTCCCAGCCCTCGCCCCAGTCCGGCGGCACGCAATCCTTGATGCGCTCCGGCCTTTTGGTGGTGGTGACAAAAATGCAGTCCGGTCTGTGGCGGATGAAATCCCAGCAGCCAGCCCGCCATTCATCCGCCTCCTCAATGAAGAAGTCGGAGGAGAAGCACAGCTTCACCAGGGAGTGCATGGGCACATCCTTGTCCTTCAATTCATAGGTGGTCTTACCCTTGGCAATCACGGTGGTGTCCCGGCCATAGCGCTTGTCCATTTTGTACACAAAGCAGTTCTTGCACCCCGGGCTGACCCGCTTGCAGCCGTGCCAGGGGTTCCAGGCAATGGCTTTTTCGATTTCCTCGTTTTGCATGGTATCGCCTCACTCTTTCGTCCCTCAGTCCCTGTCCCGGGAGCGGGCAATCAGCACCAGCCGCAAAAGGGACAGTAGACTTGTTACCGCAGAAGCCACATAGGTCAGTGCTGCGGCGCTGAGCACAGCCTTCACCCCGCTGCGCTCCTGTTCGGTCACATAGCCGCCTTCCGTCAGCATGCGGATGGCCCGGCGGCTGGCATCAAACTCCACCGGCAGGGTCACCAGCGCAAACAGTACCGACAGGCTGAACAATGCAATGCCGATGTACACCAGCGGCTGCCAGGAGAAGATCAGCCCCAGCATGAACAGCGGCGTGGATGCACTGGAGCCCAGGTTCACCACCGGCACAGCAGCGGTGCGCAGCTTCAGCGGCCCGTAACCTTCCATCTTCTGCATGGCATGCCCGGCCTCGTGGGCCGCAATGCCCAGGGCCGCCACGCTGGTGGAATCATACACGCCCTGGGAAAGGTTCAGCACTTCTTTTGCCGGGTCGTAGTGGTCGGTCAGCTCGCCGCTGATCCGCCCCACCCGCACGGCGCTGTTACCGTTGCGGCGCAAAAGCTCCTGCACGGCCTGGCTGGCAGACATGCCCAGCCGGGTGCTGACCCGGGAATACTGCCGATAGGCGCTGTTCACCCGGTGCTGCGCCCACAGGCCCAGCAGCAGGCCGGGGATGATCAGCAAATAAGTCCAGTCATAGTAAAGCATGGCATCCTCCTGCATGGGTTATTGTATCCGTCTTCATCATCCCATATGCGGATGAACTGCTCATGAACACATCAATACTGGCAAAAGCCCACGCCCTGGGATTCGTTGATCAGCACCGGCGTCAGTACAAAGCCGTTGTCCAGGCTGGGGGAAACCCAGCTGATTTCCTCCTCCGTCATGCCATTCACAGCAGAGCCAGGCAGGTACAGGGTCAGCACATCCCCCTGGGTCAGGCCATAGGGCAGCGTGCTGATGTAGCGCACACCATCCTCAAACCACACGGTATCTGGCTCCATGTCCCAGGTCAGCTGCTCCACCGTCATCTGATAGCACAGGCTGCTCACCTGCACCGGCTGGCTCAGCCGGCCGCTGAAATAGCAGGTGTAGTGGGTGCCATTGGCATAGTTCATGCCCATGTCCCCCAGGTCTGCATCGGCAAAGTTGCCTGAAAAGCTGCCATCCGGCTCAATGACCATGGAGGTAGCCCACGCCCCGGCACCGCTGCTGAACACCCACGCAGTTTCTTGGGTGAAGGGCATCACCTGGGCCGTGGCAGCCTTCCCTTCAATCACATCACAGGGGACGTACCCATAGGTGCCATTCGCCCGCACATAATACCAGCCGTCATGGGTTTCGCCCAGCAGTACCAGGGTGTCGCCGGCATTGGCTGACCCTATCACCGAAGATGCAGGCTCCGGCCTCTGCCATAAAAAGGTGCTGTTCAGGGCCTTGGCGGTTTTTTCCGCCACCGATGCGCTGCCCATGCTGCCCCGCAGCAGGTAGTCCGCCCTGATGTATCCGGTCTGCGCACCGATGGTCACCGCCACCCACTGGCCCACGGGCGCCGATTCGCACAATACCCTTGTACCTGTAAAGAAGAGTCCCAGTGATGCGGAATCTGCCGAGCGTTCCTGCCGCAGGTGTACCCGATCCGAGGTTATGCCATCAATGATCGCCTCATCCGCCAGCGCCGAAGATGCCAGCAGCACCGTACCAACCAGCAGACATGCAAGCCTTTTCCAGTTCATTCGTATCGCCTCCCCTACCATTATAGCGGAATTATGCCAGAAATGCACCCCCAAATAAGCAAAAGGGTCTTCGCCCCACAGACCGTCAAAAAACCTCCGGGAGGTGCTGGAGGGCCTTTTGCGTTAGTTTTTCCTGGCGGTGTCTCTGGCCCAGGCCAGTATGGCCTCGGCGGCGGGTTTGCTGATGCCGGGGGTGGACAGCAGTTCTTCTTCGGTGGCGGCGCGGATGGCTTTCAGGGAGCCGAAGCGGGTCAGCAGCGCTTTGCGGCGCTTGGGGCCAATGCCGGGAATGTCCTCCAGCTGGCTGTGGACGAAGGCCTTGCCACGTAGCGCCCGGTGGTGGGTGATGCCAAAGCGGTGGGCCTCGTCACGGATGCGCTGTACCAGGTGCAGTTCTGGGGCGTGGAAGTCCAGGCGGATGGGCTCCTCCTGCCCGGGAAGGAAGATGCGCTCGCCCACCTCTGCCAGGCCAAACATGGGCACGGAAACCCCCAGGGCAGACAGCGCGTCCTGGGCAAAGCGCAGCTGCTGCGGGCCACCGTCGATCAGAATCAGATCCGGCAAGTCGCTGAATTTCCCGCCAATGGGGGAAAGGCCCTCCGCTTCCCGCTGGGCCTTTTCCTCCAGGCCGTGGGTGAAGCGCCGGGTGAGCACCTCGTTCATGGAGGCGAAATCGTTGGCGCCTTCTACAGTCTTGATGCGGAAATGGCGGTATTCCTTCTTGGCGGGAACGCCATCGATGAACACCACCATGGAGGCCACGCTGAGAACACCCTGGGTGTTGGAAATATCGTAGCCTTCAATGCGCCGGGGCGGCTTGTCCATGCCCACAATCTTTCCCAGGGCGGCGGCAGCGCCCACGGTGCGCTCCTCCCTGATGGCTTCCCGGGCGTTGCGCTTTTCCAGGGCATCGGCGGCGTTCTTGGCGGCAAGGAGCACCAGGTCGTGCTTTTCACCACGCTGGGGTGTGCGCAGGCTGACGGCGGCGCCCTTCTGCTGGCGGAGCCACTGCTCCAGCTGCTCGGCTGCGCCCTCCGGCAAGGCCTGGCACAGCACATGCCGGGGAACCAGGTTGCCGTCCTCATAGTACTGGGTCAGGAAGGAGGCAAGCACTTCGCCGGGCTCCTCGCTGCCCTCCTGGGGCAGGGAAAAGTGCTCGCCCCCCAGCATGCGTCCGCCGCGGACGTACACAATCTGCACCATGGCGTCCATGCCGTCCTGGGCTAGGGCGATAATGTCCTGCTCGGCCTGCTCGGTCTGGATGGCGATCTGCCGCTCCATCAGCCCTTGTACATCGCGGATCTTGTCCCGCAGGAGGGCGGCCCGCTCGTACTGCATTTTTTCGGCAGCCTGCATCATGTCCCGCTGCAGCTTGTCCACTACCTGCTTGTAATCACCATTCAGGAAGGACAGCACCCCGTCCAGCATGTCCCAGTAGGCTTCCTGGGTGCACTTGCCGGCACAGGGCGCCATGCAGCGCCCAATATCGTAATTGATGCAGGGCCTGCGGGGTGCTTTCAGGGGCAGGGTCTGCTTGCATGTGCGCAGGGGGAACACCCCGCGCACGGCATCAATCACCTGCTTGACAGCCGTTGCGCCGATGTATGGCCCGAAGTACTTTGCGCCGTCCTTCTCCATGCGGCGGGCCAGTGTCAGCCGGGGAAAAGGCTCCTTCAAATCCACCCGGAGATAGGGGTAGTGCTTGTCATCCTTCAGCAGGATGTTGTAGTAGGGCTTATGGTGCTTGATCAGGTTGCACTCCAGGCACAGGGCCTCCAGGTTGGTGTCGCACAGGAGCACATCAAAATCCGCAATGTGGGAAATCATGGCCGCCACCTTGGGCGTGTGATAGGTATCACGGAAATAGGAGCGGACGCGGTTTTTCAGGTTCACGGCTTTGCCCACATAGATAATGGTGCCGCCGGCATCCTTCATCAGGTAGCAGCCGGGACTTTCCGGCAAGAGGGCGATTTTCCGCTCCAGCCTTTCGCCCCAGTTGATCTTCGCCACGGGCAGCACCTCCTTTTCTCCTTCAATATTATAGGCATTTAGGCCTGATGCCGCAAGGGAACAGGCAGAAAAACGGCAAAAAACTTTTTTTATTTTTCGGAAAAAGTGATTTACAACTTGCAAGGTATGTGGTAAAATGTAATGGTTCATGAGTGGGCCTATGCGGTGGGCGGCTGCATGCGCATGTCTGCGCGTGTTCCACCGTGTCTGCCGGAACAACATGCAAGGCGCATCTATCCGCACCTTCCATAGCGGATGGAGGCGTTTCTCTGCGCTTGCTTTCACCAGGCGCAGGGGCGCTCAGGCGGCTGACTCCTAAGGTCGTCTGATGGGGGAATGCCACATGGCCCAAAGGGCCGGCACTCCTTAACAAGGTTGCAGGCCGGGACAAATCCCCGGGGGTGGGTTGCTCCCACGGGATTG
>CAYMOM010000135.1:0-5242 GCA_964391995.1 uncultured Faecalibacterium sp. | reverse complement strand
CAAAATATTTTCGGAAACGTTTCCAAAAATGTATTGACAAATTGGTAAAACAATAATAGAATAAAGACAAGAAAGTGATGGGAATGGACGCAAAATCCGCTGACTGTGTGCCTGGCGGGCGTGCTGCGCCCTTTCCCCCACCGATAGAAGAAAGGAAGGTACCCTTAATGAAGAAGTTCCTTGCTCTCATGCTCGCGGCTATCATGGCTTTCTCCATGGTGGCAACCGCCAGCGCTACCAGCCTGGCCGGCACCTATGACATCACCATCTGGGTGGCTAACGAGATCGTGGACCTGACCAAGGCCCAGATTGAAAAGTTCAACCAGACCAACGAGCTGGGCATTGTGTTCAACGCCACCGTTGAAGCCGTTTCCGAGGCCGATGCTGCAACCCAGATGATTACCGACGTTGAGGCCGGCGGCGACATCTTCTGCTTCGCGCAGGATCAGTTCGCCCGCCTGGTGCAGGCCGGCGCCCTGGCTAAGCTGGGCGTGAAGGCTGCCGAAACCGTGAACGCTGCCAACGCCGCTGGTGCTGTGGCTGCTGCTTCTGCCGGTGATTCTCTCTATGCTTATCCCCTGACTGCCGACAATGGCTACTTCATGTACTACGACAAGTCCGTCATCCCCGAGGAGCACATCGACTCCCTGGAAGCTCTGATCGCTGACTGCGAAGCTGCCCAGAAGTACTTCTCCATGGAGATGCAGACCTCTGCCTGGTACCTGGCTTCCTTCTTCTTCGCCACCGGCTGCGTGTCCGAATGGACCACCGATGACAATGGCGAGTTCATCAAGGTGAAGGACACCTTCAACAGCCCCGAAGGCCTCATCGCCGTGAAGGGCATGGAGAAGCTGGTTAAGTCCCCCATGCACCTGTCCGCTGCCGACGCTTCTGGCTTCGCAAATGGCGCTGCCATCGTGGTCACCGGCACCTGGGCCTACAACGACATCGCCGCCATCCTGGGCGACAACATGGGTATTGCCGACCTGCCCTCCTTCGAGGTGGATGGTCAGTCCTATCACCTGGGCTCCTTCGCTGGCTTTAAGCTCCTGGGCGTGAAGCCCCAGACCGATCCTGTGAAGGCTGCTGCCCTGCATCAGCTGGCCCAGTACCTGACCGGTGAAGAGGCCCAGATGGAGCGCTTCAACGAGCGCGCCTGGGGTCCTTCCAACCTGAATGCTCAGGCTTCCGAAGCCGTGCAGGCCAACCCCGGCCTGGTGGCCCTGAATGCCCAGGCTCCCTACTCCACTGTGCAGGGTGACATCCACGGCTCCTGGTGGGATATCGCCAAGGTTATCGGCGACGATGTGAAGGCCGCTGCCGACGAGGCTGGCCTGCAGGCCGCCCTGGACAACTACTACAACAAGATTAACGACCTGTTCACCCTGGACACCGGCGCTCTGCTGTTCGTTGGTGCTTGGAACGGCTGGAACAATGCCGATACGGAAGCTACCTACTACTTCACCGATGGTGTGCTGACCCTGGACGTGCCTGAGAGCGACTACATGGGCGGCCGTATCGTCAATCCCGGTAGCTGGGACACTGACAAGGGTTTTGCTCAGGTGGTGACCGGTGCTGACCTGATTAAGGATCTGGGCGCTGACAATCCCGACAACAACATCGTTTTCGCCGAGGCTGGCAACTACACCGTGACCGTGAATGGCACCGAAATCAGCATTGTGAAGAACTGATAAGGGCCTTGGGTCTGTCGTGCAACAGCTCCGAAAGGAAACTGACTCATCAATAACGTGGCCGGAGCCAATCCCGATTGGTTCCGGCCTTTTCATCAAAGGAGCAAACAGGCATGAAGAAATACAGCGATCTTGAGTACCTGAAGCTCTCCAAACCCCATAAGCTCCTGTATAGGATCGGCAGCTTCTTCTGCTCCATTCCGCAGAGGATTGCTGGCCTGTTTATGGCGTTGTGGAGTCTGATCAAAAAGTGCGGCTGCACCATTGGCACCGAGGCAGCCGACATCTGGACAACCTTTGTCCACGGGGATTGGAAAACCAAGCTCTCCTTCCTGGTGATGGGCTTTGGCAACCTGGCCCGGGGGCAGGTGCTGCGCGGCCTGCTGTTTTTGCTGTTCGAGGCGGTTTTCGTTGCGTACATGGTGCTGTACGGCGGCTACTGGCTTTCCATGCTGCCCAGCCTGGGCAAGGTGGGCCCCAGTGAGGAATATGACCTTGTGCTGGACACCTATGTGACCACCTATAACGACAATTCCTTCAAAATTCTGCTGTATGGCGTGCTGACCGTTTTCTTCATCATCGCCGCTGTGTACACCTGGCGGGTGAACGTGCGTCAAAATAAGCTGGCGGAGCAGATTTTGAAGTCCGGCAAGAAGCTGAAGTCCGGCAAGGACGACCTGCGCTCCCTGGTGGACGACCGCTTCCACACCACTCTGCTGGCGCTGCCCATGACGGGTATCCTGGTGTTTACGGTGATGCCCATCGTGTTCATGATTCTGGTGGCCTTCACCAATTACGATGGCGCCCATGATGGCTATTACAGCAACCTGTTCACCTGGGTCGGCTGGGACAACTTCAACACCATGCTGAACTGGAACGTGTCAAGCGGCGGCGGCGCTGTGCAGAGCTATGCTGCCACCTTTGGTGAGGTGCTGGCATGGACGCTGATGTGGGCCTTCTTTGCCACGTTTACCAACTACTTCCTGGGCATGTTTGTGGCTATGGCCATCAACAAAAAGGGCATCAAACTGAAGAAGCTGTGGCGTACCGTTCTGGTGCTGACCATCGCCATTCCCCAGTTCATCTCCCTTTTGTATGTGTCCAAAATGTTCGCCAAGAACGGCATTGTCAACGGCTTCCTGATGGACATGGGGTGGATCACCCAGCCGCTGCCCTTCTGGGATGACCCCACCTGGGCGAGGATCACGGTGATTGTTACCAACATCTGGATTGGCATACCGTACCTGATGCTGATTACCACCGGCATTCTGATGAACATCCCCGCCGACCTGTACGAGTCCGCCCGCATTGACGGCGCCAACCCCTGGCAGCAGTACACCAAGATCACCCTGCCCTATATGCTGTTCGTTACCGGCCCGTATCTGCTGACCAGCTTTACAGGCAATATGAACAACTTCAACGTGATCTACCTGCTGACAGGCGGCGCGCCAACCAACCCGGCGGCTTCCTCCGCGGCAGGCACCGTGGGCTATACGGACTTGCTGATCACCTGGCTGTTCAAGATCACCCAGGGCGCGGAAAGCCAGTATTACCTGGCCTCTGTTATCGGCATTCTGGTGTTTGTGGTGGTGGCGCTGATCTCCCTTGTGGTGTACAACCTGCTGCCCTCTATTAAGAACGAGGAGGATTTCCAGTGATGAGCGAACAGAATATCATGCAGAAGACCTCCCCGGCCGGCAAGCGGCACATGGGCCTGAAAACCTCCCGTGCCCTGGGCAACACCGCCATTTATGCGCTGCTGGTTGTCATCAGCGTCATCTGGCTGATTCCCTTTGTGTGCATCCTGCTCCAGTCCTTCCGGGTGGAAAGCACCTGGCAGGTGGGGTATGTGATCCCGAAGCAGTGGGGCCTGGACAACTATTACAACCTGCTTAAGACCGACTTTCCCCGCTGGTATGTGAACACCTTCACCATTGCCCTGTTCACTGCCCTGTTCCAGACCATCATCGTTCTGTGCATGAGCTACACCCTGTCCCGCTTCCGGTTCAAGCTGCGCAAACCCCTCATGCGCTTCATGCTGATTCTGGGCATGTTCCCCGGCATGCTGACCATGATCATCCTCTACCGGGTGCTGAAGGATCTGGGCATGACCCAGGCTAACGCTGTGCCCGGCCTGATCCTGGTGAACATCGCCTCCTCCGGCATGGGCTACTATGTCTCGAAGGGCTTCTTCGATACCATTCCCCGCTCCCTGGACGAGGCGGCCCGTGTGGACGGCGCCACACGCTTCCAGGTGCTGAAGAAGATCATCCTGCCCCTGTCCAAGCCCATTGTCATCTACACCATCCTGACGGCCTTCATGGCCCCCTGGGGCGATTATGTTTTCGCCCAGTACATCTCCTTTGGTACCTCCTCGGGCATGAACGTGGCTGTGGGTATGTACCGCTGGCTGAACAAGGACCAGATTGCCGCCTCCTACACCATGTTCTGCGCAGGCGGCGTGCTGGTGGCCATACCGGTTACGGTGCTGTTCCTGTTCCTGCAGAAGTACTATGTGGAGGGCGTCACCGGCGGCGCTGTGAAGGGCTGATGCCTTGAAGGACTTAGAAAAAAGGAGACATAGAGTATGGCAAACGTGAAGCTGACGGATGTCAAAAAGGTATACGACAACAAAGTTGTTGCTGTGCACGACTTTAATCTGGACATTGCGGACAAGGAATTTGTGGTGTTTGTCGGCCCGTCCGGCTGCGGCAAGTCCACCACCCTGCGGATGATTGCCGGCCTGGAGGACATTTCCGGCGGCACGGTGGAGATTGACGGCGTGGTGGTGAACGACCTGCAGCCCAAGGACAGGGACATTGCCATGGTGTTCCAGAACTACGCCCTGTACCCCCATATGACGGTGTATGACAACATCGCCTTCTCCCTGCGGCTGAAGAAAATGCCCGAGGATCAGGTGTATGAAAAGGTGACCGGCGCCGCTGAGGTGCTGGGCATTACCGAATACCTCACCCGCAAACCCCGCGCCCTTTCCGGCGGCCAGCGCCAGCGCGTGGCCATCGGCCGCGCCATGGTGCGCAATGCCAAGGTGTTCCTGATGGACGAACCCCTTTCCAACCTGGATGCCAAGCTGCGCAACCAGATGCGCGCGGAGATCATCCTCCTGCGGCAGAAGCTGGACACCACCTTCGTTTATGTGACCCACGACCAGACCGAGGCCATGACCCTGGGCGACCGGATTGTCATCATGCGGGATGGCATCATCGAGCAGGTGGGTACGCCTACCGAAGTGTTCGAGATGCCCCACAACCTGTTTGTTGCCGGGTTCATCGGCGCACCGCAGATGAACTTCATCAACACCCAGCTGTCCTTTGCCAATGGGGAGTATTATGTGGAGCCCTTTGGCGTGCACATGCCCATTACCGGCGAAAAGGCCAAGGAGCTGAAGGCCGCTGGCCTGCGCCCCCAGGAAATCACCCTGGGCGTGCGCCCGGAGCATATCACCCTGGCGGAGGAGAACGCGGAAGGCGCCATTCCCTGCACGCTGGAGGTAAACGAAATGATGGGCAGCGAGCTGCACCTGCACGTTT
>CAYMOM010000134.1:0-5269 GCA_964391995.1 uncultured Faecalibacterium sp. | reverse complement strand
TTTAGTTAACCATTCTCTCAAGCATGGTGTATGGGTGCTGGGTATCGGTGGTGTTTTGGGTGCGCAGGCAAACGCCGCCGTCCTTGGGGGTCAGGGTGGCGGTGCATTCCATCATCAACTCTGCATCAAACAGGCGGATGGTCAGCGCGCCGTCCTTCATGCCGCAGGCGGCTTCCACCAGGGTGAGGGTTTCCATATCCCGGAAGGCAACCCCGGTCAGCATGGGGGGCACATGGTTGTGGATGAACTCTCCGCGCCCCAGCCGGAGGGTTACGCCTTCGGTGGTCAGCAGCGGCACAGGGCCGTCCATGCCCAGTGCCAGGTCAGCAAAGGTGCCAAGCAGGCTGGTAGGAATGGGGGAGCCATCGTCCTCCGGCAGGGTATGCTCGTCCCTCAGGCAGGCCAGGCGGGCATTCAGCGCAGCCATAGCGGCGGCATCCTCCGGCAGAGGCTCCGGCTGATAGGCTGCCAGCACATGGTCGTAATAGATGCGCATTTCCTGTCCCATGTCGGAGGAAATGGCGGTCATGGCCAGCACCGTGTCTGTGCGGCGGTCCATCACGCACAGCTGACCATACATGCCATCGCCCCGGAAGCAGCCGTTGGGGCACATCCACATCTGGTAGCCATAGCCGCCGTGCCATTCATCCTCGCCCAGCTGTTCAATGGGTGGCTGGTAAATCTGTGGGCGGGTAGCCAGCGCCAGATATTCCCGGGGAACCAGCTGGCGGCCTTCCCATTGACCGTTGTTCAGAATCAGCACACCCAACTTGGCAATCAATTCCGGCACAAGTGAAAAGCCAAAGCCGCCCATGCAAATGCCATGACCGTCCCGCTGCCAGCGGGTGCCCGTCACGCCCATGGGGGTCAGCAGCTTTTCCTGCAGGTAGTCCTCCAAATCAATGCCCTGCTTGTTAAGCGTTGCGGAAAGCATATAGGTGGCTATGGTGTTGTAGCGGAACACTTCGCCTGGCATCTCCGTAAAGGGTTGGCGGAGGAAGGCTACCCGCATGTTCTCCCAGGCTTCGTCACCATCGGGTTCCTCCGGCTGACCGGTGGACATGCGCAAAAGGTGGCGCAGGGTCAGCACGTTCAGCTCCGGCCCGGGAATTACGCCGGAGGCTGCAAGCTCCTCCGGGAAAATGTCGATGACCCTTGCATCCAGGCTGATGCGGCCTTCTCCGGCGGCAATGCCCACCGCCATGGAGGTGAAGGTCTTGGACAGGGAGAACACGGATTGCAGCTGCTCCGGGCCATAGGGCGCGTAGTAGCCTTCGCAAAGAACCTTTCCGTGGCGCACCAGCAGAAAGCTGTGAATGGCATGGCCCTGAGCCTGCCAGGCATCCACCATAGCCATGATGCGCCTGGGATCAAGGCCGGCCTGGGCCGGGGTGCACCGGGGCAGAGGCGTGAAGTGCACCATACAATCACTCCTTTATGAAAGGATCACTTAAACATTTTCTTTTTCGCCATGAACAGGAAGGACACCGCTGCCAGCACCACGGCAATGCCAATGACAATCCAGAAGCCTGCCGGGTGGCTGGCAAAGGGTATGCCGCCTACGTTGATGCCCCACAGGGAGAAGATGATGGTGGGCACGGACAGCACGGCGGTCAGGCTGGTCAAAACCTTCATGGTGATGTTCAGGTTGTTGGAAATGATGGAGGCAAAGGTGTCCATGGTGCCGGTCATAATGTCGCGGTAAATGGCGCACATTTCAATGGCCTGCTTGTTCTCGATGATAACGTCCTCCAGCAGGTCGGTATCCTCGGGGAACTGGCGGAGGATGCTGGTCTGGCGCATCAGGCGCTCCAGCACCATTTCGTTGCTTTTCAGGGATGTGGAGAAGAACACCAGGGATTTCTCCAGCTTCATCATCTGCAAAAGCTCTTGGTTCCGGGAGGATTTCTCCAGCTTTTCCTGCACGTGCATGGAGGCCTTGTCAATCTGCTTCAGGTAGGCCAGGTAGCGGCTGGCGTTGCGGTAGAGAATTTGCAGGATGAACCGGGTGCGCTTGTTGGTCCAGAAGCCGCGGATGCGCTCCTCGGTAAAGTCGTTGATGATGGGGGTGTCCCTAGTACAGACGGTGATGATGATGTCGTCCACCAGCACAATGCCCAAAGGCAATGTGGCATACACATAGCCGCTGCCCTCGCTTTCCACATAGGGCAGGTCCACCACGATAAGGGTTTGGTTCTTGTCCGGGTCATACTCGATACGGGCGGACTCCTCCTCGTCCAGTGCGGCGGCGAGGAAGGTGGGGTCGATGGCGAAGCGGGCGTTCAGGCCGTCCACTTCCTCCTTGGTGGGGGATTGCAGGTGCACCCAGCAGCCCTTTTCCAGGGTGGTGCACTCGGTCAGGTGGTCGTCAACGGTTTTGAAGATTCTCTTCAATGTCCTTCAGTCCTTTCCGGCGAAATAAGCCGGAAGCGGCGCTTGTAAGTGCGCATGAAGAAACGCACCCTGCAGGAGCGCTGATTCCAGGCAATGAAACGTGTTACTTCCAGGGTCGGTATCCATGGATCGAGCCAGCTCCTTTCTCTCGGGTGCGGAAGGAAGTCTTCCTTAGCCTCCATGATAGACGCAAGTCCGCAAAAAGTCAACGGAAAAATAAAAAAGCTGCAGCCGGAAAACCTGCCCAAAAAATGCGGCAAAAATCCGCAAGTTTCTTTTTTCTAGACAGGGCAAGGGATTGGAGGATTATTCGCCAGAGTGACTCCGAAAATGACCGTTTCGTCCATTTACAAGCAGAGGGAAACACAATATAATGACACTTGTTCGCCGCAGGCACCACAAGATGTGGGCTTGCAAACATCACATAGACACAAGCGGTAGAAAGTGCAATACCGTTGAAGAGAATCGGGCACGATGCCATGCCATGGGGCCGGGGCGTCTCCCTTTTTCTCATGTGCCCAGCCGGGCATGCACTGCAAGCATAACGCAGGAGGAGATACAATGAGCATTACCAACATTCGCAAGCGCGACGGACGCATGGTGGAGTTTGACCAGAGCAAGATTGAGAATGCTATTCTGCGGGCCTTCCAGGCCTCTTCCAGCGCCAAGGGGCGCGACACCGCCCAGCAGCTGGCTGAGCGGGTGGTGGAGGAGCTGGAGAACAACGAAAGCGTTTCCTCTGCCCCCACGGTGGAGCAGGTGCAGGACACCGTGGAGCGGGTGCTGATTGAAAAGGGCTTCGTCCGCAGCGCCAAGGCCTACATTCTTTACCGGGCCGAACGCAGCCGCGTGCGCGAAATGAACACCCGGCTGATGAAAACCTTTGAGGACATCACCTTCAAGGATGCCGTGGATTCCGACATCAAGCGGGAAAACGCCAACATCAACGGCGATACCGCCATGGGCTCCATGCTGAAATTCGGCTCCGAGGGCGCCAAGCAGTTCTATGATATGTATGTGCTGAATCCCCGCTTTGCCCAGGCCCACCGGGAAGGGGACATCCACATTCACGACCTGGATTTCTACACCCTGACCACCACCTGCTGCCAGATTGAGCTGACCAGCCTGTTCAAGGATGGCTTCTCCACCGGTCATGGCTACCTGCGTGAGCCCCAGGACATCACCAGCTATGCCGCCCTGTGCTGCATTGCCATCCAGGCTAACCAGAACGACCAGCACGGCGGACAGAGCGTGGTGGACTTTGACTATGGCATGGCGCCCGGCGTGAAGAAGACCTTCATCAAGCGTTACCGCATGAACATGGCCCGTGCCCTGGAACTGCTGGTGGGCGATGACCAGGCCGAGGAAACCGCTGCGGCCATCATGGCCCAGCTGGCCGAGCAGAAGCTCTCCCCCTGCCTGGAGCCCAGTGAGGAGCAGCAGGCCGCTGTGCTGGCCCTGCTGAAGGAAAAGACCAATGATGAGGATCAGGCCAGGCACATTGCGGATTTTGCCCAGCAGCACGCCTGGAAGGAAACCGACAAGGCCACCTATCAGGCCATGGAGGCCCTGATCCACAACCTGAACACCATGAACAGCCGTGCAGGCGCCCAGGTGCCCTTCTCCTCCATCAATTATGGCATGGACACCTCCCCGGAAGGCCGCATGGTTATGCGCAACCTGCTCCACGCCACCGAGGCCGGCCTGGGCGGCGGCGAGACCCCCATCTTCCCCATTCAGATTTTCCGCGTGAAGGAAGGCATCAACTTCAACCAGGGCGAGCCTAACTACGACCTGTATCGCCTGGCCATCAAAACCAGTGCCAAGCGCCTTTTCCCCAATTTCTCCTTTGTGGATGCACCCTACAACCTGCAGTATTACAAGCCGGGCCACCCGGAAACGGAGATTGCCTACATGGGCTGCCGCACCCGCGTGATGGGCAACGTGTACGACCGGAACCGGGAGATTGCACCCCGCCGCGGCAACCTGTCCTTCACCTCCATCAACCTGCCCCGCATTGCCATCAAGGCCAATGGGGATGTGCAGTGGTTCTTTGAGGAGCTGGAGCGCAAAATGCAACTGGTAGCTGCCCAGCTGGACGAGCGCCTGGCCATCATCAGCAAAAAGAAGGTCCGCAACTTCCCCTTCCTGATGGGCCAGGGCGTGTGGATCGATTCCGAAAAGCTGGACTGGAACGACACCGTGGAAAAAGTGTTGAAGCACGGCACCCTGTCCATTGGCTTCATTGGCCTGGCGGAGGCCCTGGTGGCCCTGCGGGGCAAGCACCACGGCGAGAGCGAGGAAAGCCAGAACCTGGGCATGGAAATCATCGGCGCCATGCGTGCCTTTACGGACAAGCTCTCCAAGGAGCGCGGCCTGAACTACACCCTGCTGGCAACCCCGGCTGAGGGTCTGTCCGGCCGGTTCATCCGCCTGGACAAGGAAAAGTTCGGCATCATTCCCGGCGTGACGGATCGGGACTACTACACCAACAGCTTCCATGTGCCGGTGTACTATCCCTGCTCCGCCTTCCACAAGCTGTCCATTGAGGCGCCCTATCACGCGCTGACCAACGCCGGCCACATTTCCTATGTGGAAATGGACGGCGACCCCCTGCAGAACCTGGATGCCTTTGAGAAGATTGTCCGCTTCATGCACGACAAGGGCATTGGCTACGGCTCCATCAACCACCCGGTGGATCGCGACCCTGTTTGCGGCTTCAACGGCATCATTGGTGACGAATGTCCCTGCTGCCACCGCAAGGAGGAGGGCAAGCCTTTTGAGCGCATCCGCCGCATCACCGGCTATCTGGTGGGCACGCTGGATCGCTTCAACAACGCCAAGCGCGCCGAGGAGCACGACCGGGTGAAGCACG
>CAYMOM010000133.1:0-5301 GCA_964391995.1 uncultured Faecalibacterium sp. | reverse complement strand
TGACGGAGCGCAAATCCTCGAAAAAGTGGCTTTGCCACTTTTTCGACACCCTGAGACCTGCCCTCTGCGGCAGGCCTTTTGCGTATGCGGAAAGGGGTTCTGTCACTTTCCGGCCTTGACGGTAATCAGGTGAACCTGGGGCCGGTTGCCCAGGCGGACGGGCAGGACGGAGGTGCCCACACCCCGGGAAATCAGCAGGTTGATGCGGTTTTCCACCAGCCAGCCTTTCTGATAGCGGGCGTCAACCTTGGAAAGGTTCAGCAGGTCGCCCACGAAGGCAATTTGTCCCCCGTGGGTGTGACCGAACAGCCCCAGGTCGAACCACATGTGGCGGCCGGCGGCGTCATCGGCCTTGTGGGCATCGGGGATGACCCCCGGGCTGTGGGAAAGGAAGATCACATAGTCCTCCTGGCGCACCTGGGCCGCCACGCCAGCCAGGTCGGGCCAGCCGGTGTCGATGTCATCAATGCCGGCCAGGTATATGGTGCTGGCGCCGATGCGCACGCCAGCCACATCGTTCACCAGGGGTGTCACGCCTGCGGAAACCATGGCGGCTTTCAGCAGGGGCAGGTTGCTTTCCGGCACGGTTCTGTCATGGTTGCCCAGAACGCCATACACCCCGTAGCGGCTGTTGATGCGGGGCAGGGACTGGAAGAAGGCGATGGCGCCATCGCTGTCGTTGGCATAGTCGCCGCCCAGCAGCACAATGTCCGCGTTCAGGCGGTTCACCGTGCTGATCAGGTCCTCCACCCGGCTCTGGGAAAAGAATGGCCCGGCGTGGATGTCCGTCAGGTACACCAGGCGCAATTGACCAATGTCCTTGGGCAGGTCGGCGCTGGAAAGGGATACGGACTCGGTTTCCAGCATGAATGGTTCCGCAAAAGGATAGCCAAGAAGCATAAGCAGAAGCAGGAACATCAGCAAACGCATCAGGCAGCTTCTGCGGCGGCGCCAGCGGAAGCGCTCCTGGCGGCTGCGGGGACGGTGATACATAGGCTCCTCCTTATAGCAAAAACAGCAGAACGGGAATGGTTAGCATGGACAGCGCGGTGGAAAGCGCCACACCCCGGGAGGCCAGCGCCGCATCGCAGGTGTGCTGCTCGGCCATCATGGCCGTCAGGGCGGCGCAGGGCATGGCGGTGCACAGGTACAGGGTGGCAGCCACCATCCGCGGCATGGGCGTCAGGGACAGGAGCAGCACCGCCAGGGGAAAGACCACCAGCCGCAGCCCGCAGGCGCCCAGCAGCGGGCCATCGGTCAAATGGGCCCGTTTCAGCCCGGTCAGCCGGGCACCAATGACAAACATGGCCAGGGGTGTGGTGGTATCCCCCAGCATGGAAAGCGCGTTGTTGACAAAGCCCGGCAGCCGCCAGCCGGTAAGGAACAGCACCATCCCTGCGCAAACCGCCAGCAGGGAAGGGCACTTCAGCAGCTGCGCGGGGCGCATGGCCTCGCGTCCGCCGAAATAGTATGCGCACAGCGTCCAACTCATGAGGTTGAAGGCGGAAACGTACAGCGCGGCGTAGATCAGCGCATCCTCCCCCAGGGCGGCGGTGATGACCGGATACCCCATAAAGCCGCAGTTGGACACCATGGACAGGTTAGTCAGCACGGCCCGGCGCTGGGGCGTTTGGCGGCGGAACAGCCGGTGGGCGATCAGGCCCGAAACACCAATGATGGCGCAGGTGCACACAAACACCATCAGCAGATCGCGGATCAATTCCGGGCTGCGGTCCCGCTGCATGGAGGAGAGAATCAGGCACGGTTGGGCAAAGGTGAGCACCAGGGTGTTCAGGCCGGAAAAATGCTTGCTGTCCATCAGCCGGGTTTTGGCTGCAGCAAAGCCGCATACCATCAGCAGAAAAAGGGTGAGCACCTGCAAAAGTACCTGCATGGCCTGGCACCTCCTGGCGTTGACATGGTTGTGAAAACATTGTACACTATTTCCAACAATCCTTCAAGAACGGAGATGCTTTTTGATGAATTACCGCACATTTGATCCCTGCACCATGCTGGCCCCGGTGCCGGCGGTGATGGTCTCCTGCCGGGGAACGGAGGCAGCAGCCAAGCCCAACATCATCACCGTGGCCTGGGCGGGTACCGTGAATTCCGATCCGCCCATGGTGTCCATCAGCGTGCGGAAGGAGCGCTATTCCCATGGCCTGATTGCCGGGAGCGGCGAATTTGTGGTGAACCTGGTGGATGAAAAGCTGTGCCGGGCCTGTGACTATTGCGGCGTGAAAAGCGGTCGCAGCGTGGACAAGTTTGCCGAAATGAAGCTGCAGCCCATGCCGGCCCTGGGCATGGCGCACGCGCCGGCCATTACCGGTGCGCCGGCAACCCTGAGCTGCAAGGTGCGCCAGGTGCTGAAGCTGGGCAGCCACGATATGTTCCTGGGGGAGGTTATTGCCGTGCAGGTGCGGGACGACCTGTTTGCCCCGGATGGTTCCCTGCACCTGGAAAGCGCCGGTCTGGTGGCCTACAACCATGGCGTGTACCAGCGCACGGCGGAGGTGCTGGGGTTCTTCGGCTATTCCGTGGCCCGGCCCGAGGTGTTTGAGCGGCGGATGAAGAGCTATCACAAGTAAAAGCAAGGGTGAAGGAAAGAATACCGCTGCCCTTCCGGTTTGTCAGAAAGGCCGCCTGTGAGTCTGTTCTCATGGGCGGCTTTTTGCAATTTCTCCTGAAACCCATTGACTTTGTGCGGTAAAAGCATATAATAGAATCGTCGTTCTAGAATGTGCATTTTAGAATGAACGCCTTATGAAGGAGGACTGGGATGCCGCCGAAACCGAAGTATACAAGAGAAGAAATCGTTGCAGCTGCATTGAAAGTTGTGTCCCGGGGCGGAATCGGCGCCTTGACTGCCAAATCCCTGGGCAATGCACTGAACACCTCGGCCACGCCGATTTTTACCGTGTTCAGCGCCATGCAGGAGGTTGCCGATGCGGTGAAGGAAGCAGCCATGGAGCGATTTGAATCCTATGCCCACAAAACCGATGCCGATATGCCCATCTTCAAGCGGATCGGTATGCAGATGGTTTTGTTTGCCAAGGAAGAACCGAATCTCTATCAGCTTGTGTTCATGTCGAAGAACAGCGATGTGAGATCCTTTGCTGAAATTTATGCGCATCTGGGCAGCGTTGCCGATGAATGCCTGCAGACGATTCAAGCCGATTACGGCTTGCCTGCAGAAGATGCAAAGACGCTGTTTGAACACGTTTGGATTCATACTTACGGAATTGGTACACTGACCGCCACGGGAATGTGCAATTTCACACAGGAAGAAATATCAAAAATGCTGACGCAGGACTTCACAGCCATGCTGATGCTGCTTAACGGAAAGAAAGGAGCGTAATTATATGAGAATCATGATTTTGAACGGCAGTCCAAAGCGGGAGGCCAGCGATACGATGCATATGACCCGTGCCTTTATTGAAGGCATGAACGAAACCGGCGAAAATGCAGTTCACACCATCCATGTGATCGACAAGCACATCGAGTACTGCACCGGCTGCTTTTCCTGTATGAGAAACGGCGGCGAATGCATTCACAAGGATGACATGAAGCAACTGCTGGAGGAAATACTGGAATCTGATCTCCTGGTTTTCAGCTTTCCCCTGTACTGTTACGGGATGCCCGCCCCGCTGAAAGCACTCATTGACAGAACCTTGCCCCTGTCCTCCATGGCCATGCGAAAGGTTGGCGAACGGTACGAGCATGTGGAACAGGCGGATTTTTCACACTTGAAGTATGTGATGATCTGCGGCTGCGGTTTCCCGAACGGTCAGCATAACTTTGAACCGGCTATCGCGCAGTTCAAGCAGTGCTTCCCCAATCATCATACGATCATCACTGTTCCGGAAAGCCCGATGTTTAATGTTCCGGAAGCGGAGCCGGTGACAAAACCGAGGCTCGATTTGCTCCGGCAGGCCGGGCGGCAGTATGCGGAAAACGGAAAGATTGAACCGGAACTGATGGAACAAATCGTTTCGCCCATGATTCCGGAGGATGTTTACGCGAAGATCGCAAACGGTGAAGGCTGAAACACCAGCGCAAAGCATAGGTCATGGTGCCGAAAAAGTGGCAAATCTGCTTTTTCGTGGATTTGCGCTCCGTCACTGTCAGGCCTGCTGTCTGGGGGTGGAGGGCTGCTGAACCTCCACCCTTGCGGCGCTTTGCGGTACCCACTGCACAAAATGACCTAAAAGCAGGGAAAACACAGGTTTATCAGCGCAAAGAAAAAGTCCTCGAACGCTTATCGTTCAAGGACTATTTGCATGAAGTGGGGTTAGTAGGGCTCGAACCTATGACCTCCACGATGTCAACGTGGCGCTCTAACCAACTGAGCTATAACCCCATGCGGTCAACGACATATACTATAGCATAACATGCCGAAAAAAGCAAGCACTTTTTTTGAAATGCTTGCCGGGGTGCGGGAAAGGCGGAAAAAAGGTCATTTGGGCCTGGGCTTGAACAGCAGGGCGGACAGGGCACCGAAGAAAACCGCGGCGGCAATGCCTGCGGCGGTGGCTGTCAGGCCGCCGGTGAAGGCACCCATGAAGCCGATCTCCTGCACGGCTTTTTTCACGCCGCTGGTCAGCGCGTGCCCGAAGCCTGTCAGCGGCACGGTGGCGCCTGCGCCGGCAAAGTCCACCAACGGGCCGTACAGGCCCAGGGCGCTGAGGATCACCCCGGCCACAATGTATCCCACCAGGATGCGGGCCGGGGTGATTTTTGTTTTCAGCACCAGCACCTGGCCGATGGCGCACAGCACACCGCCCACCGCGAAGGCCTTGATCAGGTTCCAGAGCATGGGGGTTCTCCTTCCAATACAATAGCGTGGGCAATGCCGGGGATGGTTTCGCCCTGCTGGGTGGACGTGGTGGACAAAAGCGCGCCCGTTGCCATGAAAAGTATCCTGTGCACCTCGCCCCGGCGCAGGCGGCTGAGCAGAAGGCTGTTCAGCACAATGGCAGAGCAGCCGCAGCCGCTGCCGCCGGCGTGCACATCCTGCTCCGGGCTGAACACAGCCAGGCCGCAATCCATGTAATGCTGAGGGGAAAGGGGCAGGCCCCGCTCCTCCATCAGCGCCAGCAGAATGTCGTGACCCACCTGGCCCAGGTCACCGGTGACAATCAGGTCGTAGTCCTTAGCGCTGCGGCCCGTATCGGCAAAGTGGCGGGTCAGGGTATCGGCGGCGGCAGGCGCCATGGCAGCGCCCATGTTGTTGGCATCGGCAATGCCCAGGTCGGTGACCCGGCCGATGGTCACATGGGTGCAGCGGGCGGCGGCAGGCAG
>CAYMOM010000132.1:0-5377 GCA_964391995.1 uncultured Faecalibacterium sp. | reverse complement strand
AGCCGCCTTCCCCCCTGGCAGGAGGCCCTGACCCGCTACCTGCTGGAGGTGCAGGAGATGCAGTAAAGGTATCACCTCCGTATGCAAATTTCTTTGGAAAATCCCTTGCATTTTCCAGCGGCATCCTTTATAATAACATACGGAGACTGATACAAGGAGGTAAATTGAGCATGAAGTCCATCAACATCAAGCTGAGTCTGGCCGAGAACGTGAAGACCTTCGTGAACACTGTCAACCGCTATCCTTATGATATGGATCTGCGTGCTGGCCGCCACGTGGTCGATGCCAAGTCTATCCTGGGCATCTTCTCCCTGGATCTGTCCAAGCCGATCACTCTGGAAGTCTATTCCGATGAGTGCGACGACCTGATGAACGACATCAAGCCTTTCCTGGCCTGATGCCTCATCCTTGACACGCCACCACAGCCTCCCAGTTGATGGGAGGCTTTCTTTGTGAGGAACGCCATGGAGCGCAAGCATATTCCCGAATCGGAAAACCGGCTGACCATCCTGTACGCGCTGCGGGCCGTGGGGCCGGCCACCGCCATGGAGCTTTTGCAGTTCCTGGTGGAGAATGACCTGATGAACTACTTTACCATGCAGCTGAACCTGTGCGACATGCAGGAGCAGGGACAGCTGGCGGCATCGCCCCATCCCTTGGGCGACCTGCTGACCCTGACCCAGGCCGGCGAATACGCCATTGCGGCCTTTGCCCACAGGATTCCCGTCAGCCGCCGCAGCCTGATGGACACCCAGGCGCCCCGCTGGCGGGAGCAGTTCCGCCTGGAGCAGCTGGCGCCGGCGGATTCCTTTACCCTGCAGGATGGGCGGGTGTGCCTGCGGCTGCGGCTGCTGGAGGGCACTTCCTCCCTGCTGGATATTCTGCTGACCCTGCCCAAGGGCACGCCGCCCACCTTTCTGGAAAAGCGCTGGCGCAGCGCGGCCCAGCCCGTGTATGATGCGGTGACACTGCGGCTGTCCCGGGGGTTTCAGCCCGGTGAAGTGCCGCCAACCCTGCCGCCAAACACCGCCATGGAGCTTTCCGGCAGCAGCGAATGGCTGCTCTCCCTGGCGGACAGCGCCGACCAGCCCAGCCTGAGCCTGCTCTTGCCCATGGCGGATGAGGCGCTGGCCCGGCACTGCGCTGCCGCCTGGCCTGAACAGTGCCAGGAGTTGCGCCGGCTGATCCTGCAGGAGCTACACAACGGGGTGCAGGAACAATAAAAAGACGAACATTTTCATAAATTGCTACTTCCATCATTCGCAAAACTGTGCTATAATCAGCAGGTATGATGAAAGGAGCGACACCTGTGGAAAAGATTCGCCGCAATGAGCGCATGAGCGCCATGATGAAGATTTTGACCGATGCGCCCAACCGCATTTTCACCCTGTCCTATTTTTGTGAGCTGTTCGGCGCTGCCAAGTCCACCATGAGCGAGGACATTGACATCCTTCGCGATGTGGTGAAGGAGTTTGGCTTGGGCGAATTGGAAACGGTGACCGGTGCCGCCGGCGGCGTACGCTATCGCGCAGCCATCAGCCGCAGTGCCGCCCGGAAGTATATTCAGGAGCTGAGCCAGCAGCTTTCCGGCACCAGCCGTGTGCTGCCCGGCGGCTTCCTTTATTCCTCCGATATCCTGTCCGACCCGGAAACCGTGCGGCGGATGGGTGAGATCATCGCCACGGAATACTACGCCGCCGCGCCGGACTTTGTGCTGACCATGGAAACCAAGGGCATTCCCGTGGCCATGTATACCGCCAACGCCCTGGGCGTGCCCCTGGTGATTGCCAGGCATTCCTCCAAGGTGTATGAGGGCAGCGCGGTGAACATCAATTATGTTTCCGGCTCCAACGGGCATATTGAAACCATGTCCCTTTCCCGCCGGGCCGTGAAGGAAGGCCAGCGCACGCTGATTGTGGATGATTTCCTGAAGGCCGGCGGCACGGCCAATGGCATGCTGGAGCTGATGCGGGAATTCAATGTTGAAGTGGTTGGCATGGCCTTTGTGATGGAAACCGCCATACCCGCCAAGAAGCGCATTGCCGAGCACAAGAGCCTGATGGTGCTGGACATGGTGGACGAGCAATCCGCCGCCATGATCCGCCCGGCAGACTGGCTGATGGACTGAACAGAAAAATCACGCAGCACAGAAGCGGAGGGGCCCCTGAAGCGGCTTCTCCGCCAAAAGCTGTTTTTGGGAGAAGACAATGGAAAAGGAAACCTGGATCATTCTCGGGCTGGGGAACCCCGGCGCCCAATACGCCCACACCCGGCACAACGTGGGCTTTGATGTAACGGACATACTCTCCCGCCGGTGGCAGGCGCCCCTGACCCGCAAGCGCTGTTCCGGCCTGCTGGCGGAAACCGCGGTGGAGGGCAAGCGCGTGGTGCTCTGCCAGCCCCAGACCTACATGAACCTTTCCGGTCAGTGCGCCGGCGAGCTGCTCCAGTGGTACAAGTGCCCCCTGGATCACCTGCTGGTGATTTACGATGATATCGACCTGCCCCTGGCCCGGCTCCGGGTGCGCAAAAGCGGCAGCGCCGGCACCCATAACGGCATGCGCTCCATCATGGAGCACACCCCCAGCCAGCTGTTTCCCCGCATTCGCGTGGGCGTCGGCGCCAAGCCCGAGGGCTGGGACCTGGCCGACTGGGTGCTTTCCCGCTACCAGACAGCCGATGACCGCGCCGCCATGGATGCCGCCTTCGCCCTGGCTGCCGACTGCGTGGAGGACTTCCTCGCCAACGGCATCGACCACGCCATGCAGAGGTACAACGGGGGTCAAGGGCGCTGCCCTTGACAATCCCGCTTAAGGGCCGAAAGGCCCTTAAGAATCCCGGGCGGGACTGTGCGGCGGGGTTACAGCTAAGCGGGGTCACGGCGGGCGACAGGCCCGCCGCGACGCGGGGGAGGAACGATGCGTGGCAAGGCGCCTGCGGCTGACGGAAGGAGTTCTCGTGCACTCATCTGCTGCTCAGCTGCTTGGCAGACGTGTAGGGGCGAACTGTGTTCGCCCGCCCGCGGCATGGTCTGTAGAGGGCCGATGGGGTGCGCAACCGCACGAGTGCACCCGCGCGCTCCCTCAGTCGCCTCCCGGCGACAGCTATCCGCAACCTCAATCGGCGCGAGCAAGCTCGCTTGTTTCGGTTGATTCGCTCAGCTCGCTTTTTGCTGCCACTGGCAGCGCTCGCATCGCTCACCTCCCGGAGGGAGCCTTTGCACCTTGATGGCGCAATATTCTATAGCAGCTTTCCACCTCATCAGTCCCTTCGGGGCAGCTTCCCCTCCAGGGGAAGCCCTGGTGCCTGGCCATGCACCAGCCCACAAACCTGTGCACAAAGCGCGAGCCACATGCCGCGCGCAAGGCACCCATAACCATCAAGACGACCAACGCGCCCCTGATCGCCCCCGCGGGGAAGCCAGTGGGGTTACCAACCCAAAAACCTGCCCAGTTGCGGGGGAAAGGGGGTCCGGGGCCGCTACGCCGCGGTACAGTATTAGCGGCCCCGGGCGGCTTTTGGTTCTTTTCGCCGAGACGAAAAGAACATCCCCCGCACAGATGCTGTGCGCTTAACGTGCGCACATTGCATATCCCCGCACACAAATCCTGTGTGCCATCTCCACCACCCAAGGAGCATCTTATGAACCAAGCACTTCTCGGCGGAGCTTCCTCCGCTTGCATATCTCAGCTGGAGGAAAACCTCCGCCATGCTGTCCCCACCGCTGTGACCGGGCTCCCTGAGGGCCAGGCCGCTTTTGTTGCAGCCAAAATTGCCGCTGATACCGGCAAGCGCGTTCTGCTGGTGACCGCCAACGACTTGAAGGCTTCCCGCGCTGCGGAGGATGCCCAGCAGCTGCTGGACACCCAGGCCGCCTGCCTGCCCGGCGGGGAAATCGACCTGACCCGGGGCGCTTCCAGCCACGAAAGCGCCTGGCGCAGGCTGGAAACCCTGACCCGGGTAGCCGGCGGAGAAACCCGGCTTTTGTGCACCTCCATGGACGCCCTTATGCAGCGCATGGGCACGCCGGATGCCTTCAGGGCAGCGACCATCCGCCTGATGGTGGCTGACCGCATCGCCCCGGACGAGCTGATCCGCCGCCTGGTGCATATGGGCTACGAGCGGGTGAACATGGTGGAAGGCAAGGGCCAGTGCGCCCTGCGGGGTTCCATTCTGGATGTGTATCCACCTGCGGGTGCCCAAAGCTTGCGCATTGAGTTCTTCGATGACGAGATTGACTCCATCCGCTCCTTCGACTGCATCAGCCAGCGCAGCCTGGAACGGGTGAAGGTGGCACTCCTCTCCCCAGCCACAGAAGTGCTGCTGGCAGAGGATACCTGGGCCGGCGCCGCCCGGCGCATGCGGGAGGCCATTGGTCATGTGGGCCGGGAGGAGCCTGCGGAGCCGCTGCTCTTTGCCGACCTGCCGCCACTGCCCGAGGACGATGACGAGCTGCCCTCCTTCTTTGACGAGCAGGTTGCGCCCAAGGCAAGGGAAAAGGCAGCTTCCGCCCAGCACGAGGCCGAGGTGGAGCGCCGCACCAGCCAGCTACTAACCGATGCCCAGCAGGTGGAGCAGGGCCTGCCCTTCCGCCGCATCCGGGCCTGGCTGCCCGTCCTGACCGATGAGGTGAACACCCTGCTGGATTGGTTCCGGCCGGATATGGTGCTGCTGCTTCAACCGGATCAGCTGCGGGAGCGCTGTGATGAGCGGCTCCGCGGTTTCTCGGAAGAGCTGCAGTCCGCCATGGATCGTGCCGAGGCCGTGAAGCAGCAGGAGGCGCTGCTCCTTGGCTGGGACGAGCTGCTTCAGCGCATCACCCAGCCTGTGGCGACCCTGAGCGAATTCCTGCGGGGCATGGGCGGCGTGAAAACCGATGCGGTGATCGACCTGGGCAGCAAGGGCGCTGCCGGGTATCAGTCCCAGGTGAAGCTGCTGGCGGCGGATTGTGCCGCCTGGTGCAGGCAAGGCTTTGCCATTGCGCTTTTGTCCGGCGGCGTGGCCCGGGGCAAGCGCCTGACCCAGGCCCTGAACGAGCTGGGCTGTCCCGCCATGTTTTCCGAAAATGCCCATAACCTGACCCTGGGCGAGGTGCTGGTGCTGCCCGTGACCCTGGGGCACGGCTTCATCTGGCCGGAAGCCAAACTGGTGGTCATTTCTGATACGGATATCTACGGCGCCGGCTACCGCAAGGCCAAGGCAAGGAAGAATGCCGGCGAGCGGATTGCCGCCTTCACCGATCTGAAGGTGGGGGACTACGTTGTGCATGAAGACCACGGCGTGGGCATTTACCAGGGCACCATTCACCTGCAAAGCGAAGGCACCTACCGGGATTACCTGCTGATCCAGTACCAGGGCAGCGACAAGCTCTATGTGC
>CAYMOM010000131.1:0-5405 GCA_964391995.1 uncultured Faecalibacterium sp. | reverse complement strand
GCATCGCCCTCCGGCGGGCAGAAGGGCACGCCGGGCAGCAGGTCGCCAGCGGGATCGAGGAAGGCGGCGCCTTCCGCCGTCAGGCAGCCGGCAGCAGCGCCGGCGGGCAGCACGGCGGGGATAATGTCCCGCAGCTTCCAGGGGTAGTGCCTGCCGGCAACCTGGGCATCGAACTTGGCAACCATGCCGGCATTGTAGTCCAGGGTAGCGCTGTCAATGGGCATCATGCCGGAGGCATCGCCAATGCCCAGCACCTTTTCGCCGGTGAGCATCCAGTGCACATAGCCTGCCAGGGTGGTGAAGTGCCGCACCCGGGGCAGGTGCTCCTCGTTGTTCAAAATGGCCTGATACAGGTGAGAAAGGCTCCAGCGCTGGGGCATGTTGAACTGGAACAGCTCCGTCAGCTCCCTGGCGGCCTGGGCGGTCATGGTGTTGCGCCAGGTGCGGAAGGGAACCAGCAGGTTCATATCCTGGTCAAAGGGCAGATAGCCGTGCATCATGGCGGAAATGCCCATGGCACCCAGCTTGGTCAGCGTCACGCCGTATTTGGCCTGCACATCCCGCTTCAGGTCCTGATAGCAGTCCACCAGGCCGGTTTTGATCATATCCACGCTGTAGGTCCACACGCCGTCCAGCAGCTGGTTTTCCCAGGTGTGGCTGCCGGAGGCCAGGGGCTTGAAATCGGGGCCGATGAGCACGGCCTTGATACGGGTGGAACCAAACTCGATGCCCAGGGCGGTTTTGCCTTCGATAATCCATTGCTTGAACATATTCATAACGCTCCTTGTGAGTATATTGTCTTGCTGCCGATATTGTACCATTTTTTCTCCTGTTTGACCAGCCCCCAAATCAACGAAAAAGCCTTCCGGCAGCGGATGCGGAAGGCAGGAAGGATTATTTCAGGTAGCGGCTCTTGGGCTTGGGTGTGCGGGCTGCACGCACCCGGCGGCGGTGGCGCACCCGGCGTAGAATGCGGATGAGCAGGTACAGGATCAGCAGGGGAGCCGCCATGTACAGGCCCATCTCAAAGGTGAAGGGCGGGAAGGGATCAGGGTCGGCCTCGGTTTCCGCCACAATCTCCTCCAGGGTTTTGGGCGCGTTGGCCCGCTTGTCAATGCTGCGGGAGGCCGTCAGGTTGTAAACGGCGGGCTGTCCATCCTCGGGGTAATAGGTCAGGGTGCCCATGACCTCGCCGGCGGTGATGGGGGCATAGAAGTCCCGGGTGTATTCAATCAGCACCGTGTCCCGCAGGTTGGCAGCCATGAATTCCACTTCCTCCGGCGTGGCGACAATCTGCGCCGTTGTGCCGGTGGACACGCAGGTCAGGGGCAGGCGGCCCATGTTGGTGTCCTCCAGGGAGAAATTCTTGGTTTCCACGGTGATGGGGTTCATGTTGTACAGGTCGATGGGGGTCACGCTGACATACTGGGAAAAACCGTAGTCAAGCAGCTTGATGGTATCGGCCCAGCGGGTTCTTTTGCCGGAGAAGAACACCACGGAGATCAGCTCCAGGCCGTCCCGCTCCGCAGCGCCCACAAAGCAGTTGCCGGCAGTGCTCAGGGAGCCGGTCTTCACGCCGATGGCATCAGCATAGTAGTACTTATTGGTGCTTTCGGAGGTGCTGGGAATCAGCAGCTGATTGCTGGTGGAAATGTTCCTGGCACGCATGATGTTGGTGGCGGGAATGGTGTAGACGGTGGTGCCCACCATTTCCCGGAAGGTTTCGTTTTCCATGGCAGCCATGGCGATGATGGCCATGTCCCTGG
Source organism: uncultured Faecalibacterium sp. (assembly GCA_964391995.1). GTDB lineage: Bacteria > Bacillota > Clostridia > Christensenellales > Aristaeellaceae > UBA11524. The sequence continues at coordinate 3,639 of CAYMOM010000131.1, read as the reverse complement.
CGGTGGAATAGTGGCTGTCGTTATGCAGGCCATGGGGGTTGGTGAAATGGGTGCTGGTGCAGCCCAGCTGGGCGGCCCGCTGGTTCATGGCATCCACAAAGGCGGAAATGCTGCCGCTGACGTTTTCGGCAATCACGTTGGCGGCATCGTTGGCGGATTTGACCAGGGCGGCATAGAGCAGATCCCGCAGGGAAAGCTCCTCCCCGGCCCGAAGGTCGATGTTGGTCACACCGTCCTCGTAAAAGGTGATGGCCTCCTGGGACACGGTGCAGGTCTGGTTCAGGTCGCCCAGTTCCAGGGCCAGCAGGCCTGTGAGTATTTTGGTGGTGGAGGCAGGATACATGGCCTGGTCGGCATTCTTTTCGAAGATGACCCGTCCGCTTTTGGCCTCGATCAGGATGGCGGAGGCGGCATAGAGCTGATCCTCCTCCAGCAGCTCGGGGTGCTCCTTGTCATAGGTGTTGGCATCCGGGGACAGGGTAGGCTCGGGAATCTCCGAGGCGCAGGCCGGCAGGAGGCTGCACAGTGTGCACAGGATAATCAGAAGCGCCATTGCCCGGCGCAGAAGGGTGCTCATGGGCGGCCTCCTTTCGTGACAAATTCGGCTTATTATACCATCTTGACCGGGTTTTGTACAGCCAAAAAGGGAAGACACATGTGTAAAAAAGCTGCCCGGCGGGCAGCGATGGGGATCAGCCGAAAACGGCAGGAAGCTGAAAGGCGGGCAGTGCGTTGAAGCCAACCAGCTGAAGCAGCAGAATCACCAGGCCCAGCAGTGCCACATACAGCGCAAACCAGTTCAGGGATGCCTTGTTGATCAGCCGCAGCATAAAGCGTATAGCCAGGTATCCGCTGACGGCGGCAACCGCCACGCCCACCACCGTGGGCACCAGGGAAAGCTGCTGGAAATAGCCGTTGTCCAGGGCATCCTTGCCCTCGAAAACCAAACTGCCCAGGATGGCGGGTGCGCTCATCATAAAGGAGAACTTGGCGGCACTTTTCCTGTTCAGGCCGGAGGCCACGCCGCCCATCAGCGTGGAGCCGCTGCGGCTGACACCGGGCAGCAGGGCAACGGCCTGCATCAGCCCCATGGCGATGGCATGCCGGGGGCCGGGATGCTCTGCCCACTTCCTGCTGCGGTGGCTGACACCCTCGGCAATGAGCATGAAAACCGCGGTAACCAGAAAGCTGACGCCCAGGAACCAGCCGGTGAAAAAGGAATCGATCACATCGCCCAGCAGCACCACCGCCAGCAGCGCCGGCAGGGAGGCAACGAAAAGCAGCAGCAGCGTTTTGGAACGGAAAGGATTTTTCAGGATGGCCCACCAATCCTTCCAGAAAACCACCAGCACCGCCAGCAGGGTGCCTGCGTGAAGCAGCACATCCAGCATCATGAATGCGCCGGTGGAGGCCGTTTCATCGGAGATGCCCATCACGGCCCGGGCCAGGATCAGGTGACCGGAGGAGGAAATGGGCAGAAACTCTGCCAGACCCTGAACCAGTCCCAGTACGGCAGCCTGAAGAATACTCATAGCAGTGTGCTCCTTCCGCTGGAAATCTATGAGAGCGTCATGGACAGTATACCAACGCCGTCAAGAAAAGTCACCTGCGTTTTGCACCCAGGCAACGCTTTGGCGCAGGGCGGCTATGGTTTTGGTTTCCAGCACGGCGCGGGCACCGCTTTCCCTGGCCCAGGCAAGACGCTGGTGCAGGTCGATGTCCCCATCCCCCAGGGCCAGGTGGTTGCTGGTGCCCCGGGCGTCGTGAACGTGCATGTGAATCAGCTTGTTCATCCGCAGATAGAAGGGAATGTCCCCATCCCCGATGGCATGGCTGTGACCGATGTCCAGGGTCAAGCCGATCACCGGGGAGGCCAGCAGCACCTCCAGGGCCTTTTGCTGATAGGGTGCAAAACCATCGGTGTTTTCAATGGCCAGGCGGGTTCCGCTGCCGGAAAGCTCCTCCTCCGCCAGCTGGCGAAGCTCACGCACGGCCTGCATGTAATCGTCAGAATAGCGCTCGGCAAGGGGCACCTTGCAGCCGGGCAGGGTGATGAGGATGCTCTTGGCCAGGTGCATGTTCACAATGGGCGCGCCAATGGCCTGGGCCAGGCGCAGACTTTGCCGGATGCTGCCCTGCCAGGCCCGGCGGATGCCGGTGTTGAAGGCAAAGGGGTTGCAGTCCTCCTCCAGGTGGATGGTGAAATAAATGTCCAGCTGCTTTTTCAGCTGATAGAGCATCTGCACATCCAGGTTTTCCGCCAGGCAGGTGGGGAAGCTCATGTTCAGCTCCACAAACTGCAGGCCCAGCTGATGGCACAGCCGGGCAGCAGAGGGAATATCGGAATTCTCCAGCAAATAGGGCATGCCGAAATCCATGGGGATACCTCCTTATTGTTGTGCGGTCTCCTGGCTGGGCACCAGGGTGGCAAACCAGATGCAATCGCCCACGGCCCGCTGCTTGCAGCCTTCGGAATTGATTTTTTCACCCTGGAAAGCAATGGTGGAGGACACGCTGCCATCCAGGTTGTAGGCGTTGATCATGCCGTTGTCCAGGCACAGCTGGGCCATCTGGAGCAGGTCCAGGCCGGCGTCATCAATGGTCTGCGGGCCGCCGGTGGAAAGGATCATGTATTCTAGCGGGCCTGTCTGCCCGATGGCCAGGCGCTGAAGGCGCTTGCCCTTGCCGCAGTCCAGGCGGACGGTTTCCAGGTCGGTCAGGGGTTCGCCGTCAATCACCAGCCCCGGGCCGAAGGTCCAGGTGTGGATCACCGTGCCGCCGCCGCTGATGTAGGCCTCCCAGTCCTCGGTATGGGTGCGGGGAAGGATGTGAAAATCGCCCTGCTCATCCATCACCAGGGTGTCGCGGCCTTTGCTGGCCCTGTTGCGCAGGCGCTGACCGTTGCGCCAGACAATGCCGGTATCGTGATAGTTGAAATAATCGCCGCTGATGGCAATCACCGCGTTGGCCCGCTTAGCCATGTCGGTGGTGGCGCGGGTGGATTTGGAGGGATACCTGCCGGCGTTGGCGGTGCGGAACTGGCTGACATCCGTCAGCTTCACGCGAACCCGCATGATTTTCGTTTCGTAGGCCACGAAGGTATCAATCTGAATATCAATGGAATCGTCATGATAGCCGGCAGTGTCCGGCAGGAAGCAATCCGGATTGGGGCTGTTGGGTGAAACATCCTCATCCCAGCTCAGGGGCGCAAAGACGGGGGCGGCGTCCTCCTCGCCCAGGGCGCAGCCAGCGGTCAGGCACAAAAGAAGCAGCAGGGTCAATAATCTTTTCATCAGTTGGTCACTCGCTTTCATCATAATGGGGAAGGGAACCGCACGACCATTAGACGCGCCACGGGGGCAAAAGGTTTCATCAGGGAATGTTACGGTGCGTAAACAATGTCCTCCCGCAGGCGGTACAGGGTGGCGCCGCGCTTCTTCAGGCAGAAGGCTTCCGCCCACCATTCAACGGATTTCACCTCATCAAACTGCACATAGCCGTACCGGACGCCGTTTTTCTTGGTGCCGCGCATGTTGGAATCCATCCAATGGATCTCATCATTCTCCGCATCGTAGCCCAGCATGATGGCGCTGTGGGCGCCTGTGCCGTAGTAGTACTCGGCAGACATCTGGAAGAAGT
>CAYMOM010000130.1:0-5498 GCA_964391995.1 uncultured Faecalibacterium sp. | reverse complement strand
GCGAGTTTGACCTGCCTGTGGAAACGGTGATTGTCGCCATTGGCAACAGCCCGAACCCGCTGATTAAGAAAACCACGCCTGACCTGCCCACGGAGAAATGGGGCGGCATTACGGCGGATGAAAACGGTCGTACCGGCAAGCCCAGGGTATACGCCGGTGGCGATGCGGTAACCGGCGCCGCCACGGTGATTCTCGCCATGGGCGCCGGCAAGAAGGCCGCCAAGGCGATCCTGGAAGATAACCCGTAAGGGAAATGGGCCTGTCGCGCTGGCGGCAGGCCTGGTTTTTTGGTGGGCGCGTTTGGCAAACGTTGCGGTTGAGAATTGCTACATGGTGGAGGATGTGTAGGAGCGAACTGTGTTCGCCCGCCGCGTTGCGGTGTTGCCTAGCAACATTAAGGCGCAATAGCTCCCTCCGGGAGGGAACTGCCGCCGGGAGGCGGCTGAGGGAGCATGCGGGTGCACTCGCCGAGGCTTGCAATCATCGACCCTACATAGCCCATGCAGCGTAATCAAGCGGCAGGCGGACGAACACAGTTCGTCCCTACACCGTCTTCCAAGCATCTGGGTACAACAGCGGCTTTTGGTGTTGGCTGGCGCACGAAGCGCACCGCCGAAAGGGATTCTTAAGGGATGAAATCCCTTAAGCGGGAGTGCAGAGGGCAGCGCCCTCTGCCGGGTTCCCATTTGCGACAAGATGTGATATAATGATGCACAGGAGAGAAAGGAGTGGGCGGATTGTTCAGCTTTGAGGAACAGTATACCATGTTTGACGTGACGCCGGTGGACAATCTGTTTATTCTGGAGCACATGCCGGGCGCACAGGGGGATCATGTAAAGGTTTATCTGTACGGGCTGATGCAGTGCTATCATCCCCAGGAGTCCTCCATTGAGCAGATGGGCCAGGACCTGAACATGACGGAGGAGGAAATTCTGGCGGCGTACCGCTACTGGGAGCGCCGGGGACTGGTGCACCGGGTCAGCGACAGGCCGCCCACCTTCCGCTATGTGAATGCGAAAAAGCTCATGTTCATGGATAATCAGACCGACCAGGCCTACGAGGCCTTTGCCCAGGCGGTACACGGCCTGTTTGACAACAAGCGCAAGCTGTATGGCAAGGAGGTTAGCCGGTGCTACGAATGGGTGGAGCAAATGGGCCTGAGCCAGGAGGTTGTGCTGCGGCTTTTGCAGCGGCTGATCGACCTTCGGGGGCCGCGATTCTCCTTTGACATGGCGGAAAAACGCGCCGTTGAGCTGGCGGAAGCCGGCGCCCGGTGCGCCCAGGATGTGGACGCCGTGCTGGACAGGGACAAAAAGCTGCTGGAGGGCAGCCGGGCCGTGCTGCGGGTGTTCAACATCCTGCGGGAGCCGACCCAGCCGGAAATGAACCTGTACAGCAAGTGGATGAACGAGTGGGGATTCACCCAGGAGGCCATTCTCGCCGCCTGCGAGGAAACCACCAATGGCAAGAATCCTTCCTTCAAGTATCTGGACAGCATTTTGCGGGACAAGCGGGAGAAAATTGCCGGAAAGAGCATTTCTGCCCGACAAATGGAACAGAGCAAGGCCCTGCGGGAATCCACCGAGGCACCCCTGCGCCGCCTGCTGGCTGCCCTGAACAAGCCTGGCGTAACCGTGAACGAAAGCACCCTGGCCGTGTATGCCGAAATGCGTACCCTGTATGACGATGAGATCATCCTTATGGCGGGCAGGGAGTGCGCCAAGCGGCAATGCGAGTTTGAGGATGTGCTGCGGACGCTGAAAAACTGGAGCAAAAACGGCCTGCACACTGCCGGGCAGATCAATGAATATATGCAGCAGGTGGGCAGGTATAACGATTTTGTGGATCAGCTCTACAGCCTGTGGGGCAAGACCTCCCGCTCCTCCGCAGCCAACAGGGCCATGGTGCGCAAATGGATGGAGGAGTGGCAGCTCAGCCAGGAAATGATTGTGACCTGCGCCGCCTTTGCCAGGGAAGCCGAGCGCCCCATGCCCTACCTGAACGGCGTGCTGGACGGCCTGCGCAAGCAGGGCATTTCCACCCCGGAGGAGGCCGTGAAGGCCCACGAAAGCCGCGCTGCGCAAAAGCCCGGCAAAACCGTGCGGGAGCAGCAATATGAACAGCGGAGCTACGATGACGAGCAGCAGCTGCCTGAATGGATGCAGCAGCGCATGAAGGAGATGAACGGCGGTGCGTAACGCCATTTTGAGCGAGCTGCAGGCGGAATACGAGCAGCAGCGCATGAACAACAATGCGGAAAACCGCCGCCGCCTGGCGGAGGTCACCGCCGCCTGCCCGGAAATTGGTCAGGTGCTGGAGGAACGGCAGGGGATGATCTTCGCCGGGGTGCGTGGCATACTGGACGGGAAAACCCAGGGGGACGACCTGCCCCGGCGCATGGACGTGATGAACAAACGCCTTGCCCAGCTGCTGCGGCAGAACGGCTACCCGGAAAACTACCTGGAGCCGGTGTACCGCTGCCCCAAGTGCAAGGATACCGGCTATGTGGGCGAACCGGTGAAGGACATGTGCGATTGCCTGCGGGCGGCCTTCAACGCCCGGCTGTACCGGCAGGTGGGCCTGGGGGAAAAGGCCAGCCAGACCTTTGAGAGCTTCGATCTGAACGTGTTCCCGGAGGAGAAGATTGAGGGCCAGGCCTTCACCCAGCGCCAGCTGATGGACATGCTGTGCCAGCAGTGCCGCCGCTGGGCGGACGCCTATCCTCAGGCCGATACCAGCGACCTTTTGCTCATGGGTCAGAGCGGGCTGGGCAAAACCTTCCTGATGCACGCCATGGCCAAGCGCCTGCTGGACAGGGGTTTCAACGTGCTGATGATGAGCGCCTACCGCTTTCTGGACATTGCCCGGAAGGCGTACTTCACCGGGCAAATGTCCCAGCTGGACAGCATCATGGAGGCGGATGTGCTGTTCCTGGATGATCTGGGCAGCGAGCCGCTGATGGAAAACGTGACCATTGTGCAGCTGTTCAACCTGATTAACGAGCGGCAGACAGCCGGACGCGGCACGGTGATCAGCACCAACCTGAACCTGCGGGAGCTGCGTGAGCGCTACACCGAGCGTGTGGCCTCCCGCCTGACGGACAAGCGCCAGTGCACGCAAATGGTGTTCATGGGACGGGACATCAGGAGGATATAATGACCATTCAGATGTATGTGAGCAAGAAAAATTTCGATGTGCAGAAGGCGGAGCGCTTCTTTAAGGAGCGGCGGATTGCCGTGCAGGTGATGGACCTGAAAAAGCACAAGCTGGGCGAAAGGGAAGTGCAGGTCATGGCCCGGGCAGGCGGCCTGCAGAACCTGATTGACCGGGAGGACAAGAAGGTGAAGGAACACCCCGCCTGCTACTACAATCAGGACGGACTGCTGACCGCGGCCATTCTGGAAACGCCCTGGCTGCTGAAAAGCCCCATTCTCCGCTGCGGCAGCAAGGCCACTGTGGGCTATCAACCGGAGGTGTGGGAAGCATGGCTGAAGGAGTAAAAGAAACAGCATCCGCAAGCATCCGCATGAACACGGATGCTGTTTTCATTTCTGCCAGATGCATACCGCCGCCGCCATCAGTCCCTCGTGGGTGATGGACAGCAGCACCTCGCCGCCGTCAGCGGCTTCCAGCGCCTTGCCGTTCAGATGATACACGGGCTGTCCCAGGGGCGTGTGGCGCACCTCAATGTCTTTCATGGGCAGGGAAAGGCCTACGCCAACTGCCTTCAAAAAGGCTTCCTTGGCGGCGAAAATTCCTGCCATGGACTGGCTGGAGGCAAGCCCACGGCTGCGGATGTAGGCGGCTTCCTCCTGGGTGAAGAAGCGGGAAAGAAAACGGTCGTCCTGCAGGCATTTTTCCATGCGGCTGATGTCGCACAAGTCAATGCCCAAGCCCTGCACCTTACACATAGCCCATCACCCCCCGGACGGAAACATCTCCTGCCAGCACACGGTGCAGGGTGCCGCTCATGTCCCGCACCAGAAGAGCGCCGGTGGCGTCCATGTCCTCTGCCATGCCAGTGAATTCCACGCTGCCGCTGACACGCACCTGGCTGCCCAGGGTGCAGCTCAGGCGGCGGTAATCCGGCAGCAGGGCGGTCAGTCCGCCTTGCTCCAGCAGCGCAAGATAGTCCTCCAGCGCCGTCAGGTAGTGAACCAGCAGCAGGCTGCGGGGTGGCGGAACAGTGTGATCCGCCAGGGAGGTAGCCTGGTGGGCCAGCTCTGCCGGGTAGGCGCCATGCCCCACGTTCAGCCCGGTGCCGATGATGATGTAGTTCAGCCTATCGGCAGCGGTGCTGGCCTCCAGCAGAATGCCGCACAGCTTCTTGCCGGAAAGCACCAGGTCGTTGGGCCATTTGACGGCGGCGGCAAGGCCAGTGACCTCTTGCACGGCCTGGGCCATGCCCATGGCGGCGCAGAAGGTAACCAGGGGTGCCTCCGCAGGCTGAATGGCAGGCCTTGCCAGCACGGAAAGCCACAGTCCCTGCCCGGCAGGGGAGTGCCACACCCTGCCCAGGCGGCCTTTCCCGGCGGTTTGGGTTTCACTCAGGCACAGGCTTCCTGCCGGTGCACCCTGCTGGGCCATGGCCTTCAAATAGGTGTTGGTGGAGGAAACCGTTTCCAGCACAGCGGCCTGTCCGCGGCCCATTTGCCTGGTGGTCAGCAGGGGCAGCCAGGCCTCTGCAGCCAGGGAATCCACGGGGGAAATCACGGGCAAGCACCTCGCTCTGTCAAAAATGTTACAAATTCGTCAAGGCCGGAAAGCCTTGCGATATAAGACATTGTAGCGCATGATGAGGGTACAATCAAGCATAAAAGCAACAAATGCTTGAAAAAATATGAAAGAGAGTTTATAATAAATTGAAAAACTTTTGTCATGAAGGAGGCCTTGTTTATGCAGCCCAGGCGCATCATTCAGGCTTTACAGGAGAATATTTCCAAGGTGATCGTGGGCAAGGAGGAGGCCATTGAGTATGCGCTGATCGCCCTTTTGTGCAAGGGTCATGTGCTGATTGAGGACGTGCCCGGCGTGGGCAAAACCACCATGGCCAGCGCCCTGGCCAAGTCCCTGGACTGCTCCTTCCGCCGCATTCAGTTCACCCCTGACCTGATGCCCTCGGACGTAACGGGCTTCACCCTGGTGAACTTCAAAACCGGCGAGATGGAGTTTAAGGAAGGCGCGGTGATGAGCCAGGTGATTCTGGCGGACGAAATCAACCGTACCAGCCCCAAGACCCAGTCCGCTCTGCTGGAGGTGATGGAGGAGCAGCAGGTGACGGTGGACGGCATCACCCACAAGCTGCCCCAGCCCTTTATTGTGCTGGCAACCCAGAACCCCAGCGAATTCGTGGGCACCTACCCCCTGCCCGAGGCGCAGATGGACCGCTTCTTCCTGCGGATCGCCATGGGGTATCCCACCATTGAGCAGGAGATGGACGTGCTGGAGCGCTACTCCGGCACGGTGAAGCCCATGGCGGTGCTGGAGCCTGTGTGCGC
>CAYMOM010000129.1:0-5516 GCA_964391995.1 uncultured Faecalibacterium sp. | reverse complement strand
AAGTTGGGCGCTTCCACAGAGAAGGCGCTGCCCTTGAAGAACCGCATGGTCACATTGGTGCCTTCCTTAACGAAGGGAATGGCGTCCTCCACCTTGTCGGCAGCCAGGGGAATCTGGTCATAGGTTTCCACGTCCATGAAGTAGTACAGGTCGCCATCGTTGTAAACGTACTGCATTTCCTTGGTTTCGATGATGGCCTTGGGCATCTTGTCGGTGGGGTTGAAGGAGCGCTCCACCACGGCACCGGTCATCACGTTCTTGATCTTGGTGCGCACAAAGGCAGCACCCTTGCCGGGCTTCACGTGCTGGAAATCAACAATGTTCCACACGCCGCCATCCCATTCGATCGTAATACCCTTACGGAAATCGCCAGCAGTAATCATGATTCATTCCTCCATCTATTGCTTGTGCTTGTTTAGCCGATGTATTGCAAGCTCATATAGAGCAGACAACCGTTACAGGATAATCAGTTCCTTGGTAGGGGTGGTCAGGGGTTCGCAGCCGTTTTCCGTCACCAGGCAGGTGTTTTCAATGCGCACGCCGCCCAGCCCGGGAATGTACACCCCCGGCTCGATGGTGATGACAATGCCGGGCACCATGGTATCCTGGCTGGTCATGGAGAGATTGGGGCCTTCATGGATGTCAATGCCCACGGAATGCCCCAGGCTGTGACCAAAGCGGCCCTCGTACCCCTGGGCATCGATATAGTCCCGGGCCAGCTTGTCCATTCCAAAGCCGGTTTTGCCCGGGACCAGGCTTTCCTCGCAGATGGACTGGGCGTGGAGCACGGTTTCATACACCCGGCGCATGTCGGCGCTGGGCTCCCCCAGGGCCACGGTGCGGGTCATGTCCGAGCAGTAGCCGTCCACCTTGCAGCCAAAGTCCATGGTAATCATGTCACCCTTGCGCAGCTTGCGGCTGCCGGGGATGGCGTGACACAGGCTGCCGTTTTCGCCGGAAGCGATGATGGTGTCAAACGCATTGCCGGCGGCACCCAGCTTCAGCATGGTGAAGTCCAGCTCGATTTGCAAGTCCTTCTCGGTCACGCCCTCTTTAATCTTGGGCAGAATGGCCTCGAAGGCGGCGCTGGTAATGGCACAGGCCCGGCGGATGGCATCCACCTCGGCGGGGGATTTCACCTGGCGCAGCTTTTCCGGCGCCCGGTCCAGGGGCAGATAGCTCACGTTTTCGCCCACAGCGGCCCGCAGGGAGCCGAAGCTGCGGACGGTCAGGTAGTCATCCTCATAGCGGAGGGTTTCCACACCGTCCTCTTCGCACAGCTTGGCAATCCACTGGTCGTGCCACTGGCCTTTGCCGGTCATCACCACCTGAAAGTCCGGCGCCTGGCGCCGGGCCTGCTCCACATAGCGGAAATCGGTGATGATCACCCTGCGCTGACCGGAGATATACACACACCCCTCGCCGGTGTAGCCTTCTGTCAGGTAGAACATATTGGAGGGATTGTGAACCGCCACAGCACTCTTAGCCGTCAGGTTCAGATGCTCCACAAGCCTTGCAGAAGCTGTCATAATTGTTCACTGCCTTTCCCGGATTGTCCAGCGGCCTGCCGCGCAGACATATCCACCGGATAGTATAGCACAAAACTGCCGTAAAGAAAAGGATTTTTTGCGAATATCCTGTTTTGGGGCAGGCTTGTTTCCAATTCTGAAATATTTTTTCAACATTTGAAACAAAAACCAAACCTGGTTCGTCTAATCAGTGGAGCAAGTCCTATACCTATCAGCAAAGAGGAGGAAACTGCTATGAAGAACATGAAACGCTGCCTGGCGGCGCTGCTGGCGCTGATGCTGTGCCTGGGTGCATGGCCTGCCCTGGCGGCACCTGCCAGCGTGACCCTGCAGGGCATCCGGGAAGCCAGCGAGCAAAGTGATTCCTATTTCACATGCGTTACTGGCTGGGACGGGATGTTCTACTTCACCCGGGGCGATGGCCAGGTGTACACCTGCCAGGCGGATGGCGAGGCCCTGACCCCCTACCTGACCGCCTATCCCCAGTACCTGGAGAATGAGGAAGAGGTTGCAGGCGATGACCACTACTTCTTCATGACCGAGAGCGGCCCTTATGTCTACAACACCCGCCGCGGTGTGCTGGTGAAGCTGTCTGTCGCCGCCGACGGCACCGCCACCGCCGAAAAGGTCATCAACCGGGGCCTGGACGAAGATTTGATGTACATCGATACCGACAGCGATACCGTGTACGCCTATCCCTTTGAGCAGTCCAGCCAGGCTGTGATCGGCAACGAGCTGTTCATGGTTGTGCTCAACTACTACGATACCGGCGATGGCCTGCCCCATCTGTTCTCCATGAACCTGGATAGCGGCGAAAAAACCGCCTACCCGGTAGAGAACGTGCAGTACATCGCTCCCTACAAGGACGGCAAGCTGCTGTGCCTGGTATTCGACAGGATGCTTGTCTATGAAGAGGGCGCCTTCACCATGAATTTCTCCCTGTTCGACCCGTCCACTGGGGAAATGACCCTGCTGAAGGAGCTTGACCCGGAGATTTACACCTACGACATGGGCGGCATTGCCTACGATGCAGCCGGCGACACCCTTTACCTGGTGGTGGGCCAAAAGGTTTACCGCTGGGTGGCCCTGGGCGATGGGGAGCTTTGCGCCTATTCTCCCCTCTCCTATTACTATTCTCAGATAGCCAGCTGCTGCGCCCTGGCCGGCGGACGCATGGCCTTTGCCAGCTCCAGCGATGGCGCCTTCATCCGCAGCCTTGACCCGGCTGACCTGCCCGCCGAAACCCTGAACATCTACCAGGGCTTTGCCGACGAGGCCCACCGCAAGGCCGCAGCCGCCCTGGGGGATGTGGCAATTACCCTCAGCACGGACACCTATTACAGCTCCGCCCAGGATCTGGCGCAAGCTATGGTCAGCGGCGGCGATGAGTTTGACATTCTCCGCCTGAACGTAAACTATCTGGACTTCACCCGCCTGATGGAAAAGGGCTACTGCGAGGATCTGTCCGGCAGCCAGATTATTTCCGATTTCTTCAGCTCCACCTATGATGTGGTGCAAAACGCCATGTCCCTGGACGGCAAGGTGTACGGCGTTCCCGTCATGCTGGACATCAACTGCTTTGGCAGCTACATGGACAAGAAGGATTTGAACGCCTTCCTGACCGAGTCCGGCATTGAAGTGCCCAAAACCTACCTGGACTGGATGCAGCTGCTGACCGACTGGGGCAAAAAGGGCTACTACGAAACCTACAGTGACTATGTGCCCACCAACAATGGCAACCCCATCAATGGCCTGCTTTCCAACGTGCTGGACGCCTACTTCTATTACATGGAGGCCACAGGGCAGGAGCTGACCCTTGACACTCCCCTGCTGCGCACCTTGCTGACCGCCGTGGCAAACGTGGACGCCAGCGACTGGTATGTGGAGCCGGACTGGGACGATGAGGAGGCCATGGATGAGTTTTTCAGCCGGGAATCCCTGTTTGACGACTATGTAAGTCTGGATGTGCAGAAGACCAGCTGGAGCAGCGTATTCCCCCTGTCCCTCAGCGACGAAACGGAGCCTGTTATCCCCCTGAACATGGAGATCCTGTTCATCAACCCCCGCAGCCAGCACAAGGAGGCCGCCATCCGCTACCTGGAGGCCTATGTGCAGGCCCTGGATGTCTATACCAAGACCAAGCTGTGCCCCGGTATGAACGACCCCATCGAGGACGAGTATTACGAAAGCAACCTGCAATCCATGCAGGAAAACCTGGACAGCCTGAACAAGCAGCTGGAAAAGGCCACCGAAGAGGACGTGAAGGAAACCCTGCGCCAGCAGATTGCCGACCTGGAGGAATACATGACCACCTATGCGGCTGAGAATCGCTACTACGCCACGGAGGAATCCATCGCCGCCTACCGTGCCCTGGACAAGTATTTCTTCGTTCCCACCCAGGACAACAGCATCTACGCCAATGAGGAAACCAGCAGCCTGCTGCGCCAGTACCGGCAGGGACTGATTTCCATGGATCAGTTCATCCAGCAGATGGATGCCAAGCTGCGCCTGATGCGGCTGGAAGACCAGTAACTTTCACGGGCCGGGCATGGTTTCTTCCGTGCCCGGCCCATAAGGAGCCATTATGTTTCAGCGAAAGAAAAGCCTTTGGCTGTTTTTGCTGCCCGGTCTGGCCGGGCTGATGGTGTTCTACCTGCTGCCCTTTCTGGGCGGCATTTACTACAGCCTGACGGATGGCAGCATTGAAAACGCCTTTGTGGGCCTGGACAACTACCGCCGCATATGGCAAAACGAGGTGTTCCTGCTGGGATTGAAGAACACCATGGAGCTTTCCCTGCTGTGCGCGCCGCTGATTTTCCTGTTCTCCTTCGCCCTGGCGGCTATGCTCAAGGCTCTTGGGGACAGGAGCGCACCCTTCCGCAACATTCTGCTGATTCCCTACCTGATGCCCTCCTCCGCCCTGCTGATTGTGTGGCTGCTGCTGTTCGACTACGGCGGGCCTATCAACCGCGTAGTCAGCGCCCTGGGCATGGAGCGGGTATTGTGGCTGGAAAGCAGCGCCCTGCGGGTGCCTGTGGTGCTGCTCTACATCTGGAAGAACGTGGGCTTCTCGGTGGTCATCTTCTCCGCCGCGCTGCAATCCGTTCCCCAGCCGTATTACGAGTTTGCTGCCCTGGAGGGTGCCAATGCCTTCCAGCGAGAAACGAAAATCACCCTGCCGCTGATTCTCCCCACGGCGTTCCTGGTGTTTGTGCTGGCGTGGGTGAATGCCTTCAAGATTTTCAAGGAGGTCTACTTCATCAGCGGCTCCTATCCCAACGATGCGGTGTACACCCTTCAGCACTTTATGAACAACAAGTTTACCAAGCTGGATTACCAGGACGTAACCACCGCAGCCTATTCCTTTGCGGTGATTGTGCTGTGCCTGTTCGGTCTGCTGTATCTGAGCAAGGCTGTGCGCTCCAATGAAGGTTAAGGAGGTGTGCCCATGAAGAAACATGCTCTCAAGCCCGGGCGCACGGCGCTGGTGGCACTCCTGTGCATCATCAGCGCGCTGACCCTTTTGCCCATTGTGCTCACCTTCCTGTATTCCTTCTTCTCCCCCGGGGAAATGTCCGCCTATCTGAAAACCCGGAACAACTATGATGTCAGCCAGTTCATGGACATTCTTCTTTCCCCGGCGAAGTTTTCCCTGCGGCAGTACTACACCGTGCTGATTGAAAAGCCCAAGTACCTGAACCTGTTTGTCAACTCTGCCAAGTACACCCTGGCAATTCTCCTGGGTCAGGCGCTGGTGATCCCCATGACGGCCTACGCCCTGTCACGCTTTAAGTTTCACGGGCGGGATGCGCTGTTCTTCTGCATTCTGGCGCTGATGCTGCTGCCCTTTCAGGTCACCATGGCGCCATCGGTCATCACCATGCGGCAAATGGGGCTGATGAACACCGTGTGGGCGGTGATTCTCCCCATGGTTTTCTCGCCCTTTTACATTTTCCTTTTGCGCCAGTTTATGATTTCCCTGCCCAA
>CAYMOM010000128.1:0-5536 GCA_964391995.1 uncultured Faecalibacterium sp. | reverse complement strand
TGGAGCGCTACTCCGGCACGGTGAAGCCCATGGCGGTGCTGGAGCCTGTGTGCGCGGCGGAGGACATCATTGCCCTGCAGCAGATGGTGACCACCATTTACTGCTCGCCGGAGGTTCGCTCCTATGTGGCTACCATTGCCGCCGCCACCCGGCAGGATCCGGCGCTGACCCTGGGTGTGTCCACCCGGGCCGCCATTGCGCTGATCCACGGCGCCCAGGCCTGCGCCCTGCTGGACGGGCGTGACTTTATCCTGCCGGAGGATGTGCAGCACATGGCGCTGCCGGTGCTTTCCCATCGCGTAACCCTGAACCCGGAGGCCCGCATGAAGGGTGTGACCGCCGAGCAGGTGATTGCCAGGATACTGAAGAATGTGGCGGTGCCCGTAAAGCTATGAAAATGCACTTGTTAGCCCCGGGGGTTGTTACAGCTATGCTGCTGGTGGCGGCCTTTTCCACGGGGAGCGCGGTGTTTCTGGCGGCGGCGGCGGTGCTGGTGCTGGTGGTTTTGTCCAGCCTGGCAGGCGTGTGCTGGGCAGCCAGGACGCTGGAGGTCAGCGGCAGCATGAGCGGGCGCACGGTGCAGCGGGGCGAGGATGTGCTGCTGACGGTGACCGTGCGGCACAGGGGGATCATCCCCATTGCGCCGGTGCTGCTGGAATTGTACGCCACCCCGGAAATCCCGGAAACTGCCGTCCGCCTGAAGGACGCCCCGGGCCGCACGCAAAAGCTGACCCTGCCCTTCCACGCCACCCATGTGGGCGTGAGCAGCCCCGGCGTGAAAAGCTGCACGGTGGAGGACTTGTTTGGCCTGTTTTCCATCACCAAGGCGCCCAATGCTGCCTGCAGCGAGCTGCTGGTGCTGCCGCTGCCCTTTCAGGTGGAGGATCTGTCCTTTGCGCCGGGGGATTCCGGCCTGGAAACCATGGCCCGGGCCACCGAGGATGTGACCAGCCCCAGCGACATCCGCGCCTATATGCCCGGCGACGCGCTGAAAAAAATCCACTGGAAGCTTTCCGCCCGGAAGCGGGAGCTAGTGGTGCGCCGCTTTGAGGAGCCTGTCCTGCCCGATGCCCTGGTGCTGATGGACTGCTCGCCGCCGCCCTCCTGGGGTCACCCGGAGGCGGAGGCGGATGTGCGGGACGCGCTGCTGGAAACCGCCGCCTCGGTGGTGGCGGGACAGATGGCTAATGATCATGCCGTGCGCCTGCCCCTGCTGGGCGGGCACCCGGTGGAACTGGAAAAAGCCATGGGCATGCCCATGATACTGGAAAACCTGGCCCGGGTGGACTTTTCCGAAACGGATAAGTTCGAGCGGGTGCTGCTGCTGGAAACCCGCCGCATGCGCAAGGTGGGCGCTACGGTGATCATCTCCGCAAGGCTCAGCAGCAGCATGGTGGATGTGATGATCCGCATGCGCCGCATGGGGCCGGTTGTGCGGCTGTATCTTGTAACCTTTACCCCGGATGACCCCCTGGCGCTGCCGCTGATCAGCAAGCTCCAGCAGGCGGAAATCGAGGTTTGCTATGTAACACCGGTACCTGCATGATGAAGGAAAGGAGGGTGACGGCATGAAGGAGGCCATGCGCCATGGCACCGTGGCGCTGCTGCTGGCCCTGGGGCTGACCCTGTCTGTGCTGGGCTGCATGGGTCTTGTGGCCTGGGCGCTGCCGGCCTGCGGCGCTGCCCTGGCAGCTGTGGCTGTGCTGACGGTGTGCTCCCTGAAGCGTCGGGGCCTGTGGCTGGGCATGGGGCTGCTGCTGGGCGGCAATCTGCTGTGGCTGCTGGCACTGGGCGGCCTGGAAATGGCAGGAGAAATATGGCAGGCCGTTACCCTGCACTTTTCCGGCATCAATGGCGCCCTGCCCATGGTGGCCAGCCCGCTGGCCCTGTGGCTGGGTGTGCTGATGGGCATGGCCTGCTTTGCCATGACGGGCCTGGGCCTGGGCGGCTATCCCGCCATGGCAGCCACCGTGCTGGCGGCGCTGATGCTGTGGCTGGCGGACAAGCCCCAGGTGCTGCCCTGGCTGACCCCTGCCGTGGCGGCACTGCTGATGCAGGCAGCATCCGGCAGGCACGGGGAGCTTTCCCTGGCCCGGTGCCTGCCCCTGGCGGCGGTGCTGGCTGCCCTGGCGCTGCTGCTGACCCCGGCGGAGGGCGTGACCATCCAGCCCATGAAGGACGCTGCCGACTACCTGCGGGAGCAGATTCTGGCACGGTTTATGTTCACCCAGCCGCGGAATGTATTCACCCTGGCTACCGAGGGCTATTACCCCCAGGGCCAGAACCAGCTGGGCGGCAAGGCGGAACCCACTGATCACCCGGTGATGCTGGTGAAAACCACCCGGAAAACCTACCTGCGGGGCAGTGTGAAGAATGAATACACCGGGCGCACCTGGGTGGATACCATGGCAGGGCGGCGCTACCTGTGGAGCAGCCTGCAATGGCAGGATCTGCGCACCAGTACCTTCAACATGGGCCTGCCCCAGGGCGCTCTGGGGGAGGACAGCGGCCTGACCGCTTACCAGACCGTCAGCGTGAAAATGCTGGACGAAAGCGCCTCCAGCATGTTTGTGCCCCAGCGCATCCGCAGCCTGAACCCCGGCGGCCAGCTGGTGCCGTACTTCAATTCCGGCAGCGAGGTGTTCGTCACCCGCGACCTGCAGGAAGGCGATACCTACACCGTCACCGCGCCGCTGATGCTGGCGGGTGATGCTGGCCTGGGCACGCTGGTTTCCGCCTGCGCCGCCACGAATGATCCCCTGTATCCGCAGATCCTCAGCGATTACACCGGCCTGCCGGATCACCTGCAGGAGCAGGTGTTCCAGATTGCCCAATCCGCCATTGCCGGCGCCCAGACTCCCTACGACAAGGCCTATGCCATCCAGGCCTACCTGTCCCGCAGCTTCAGCTATAAGCTGGATGTTGCGCCCCAGCCGGAGAACCTGGATTTCGTCAGCACATTTCTTCTCAGCACCCAGGAGGGTTACTGCACCCACTTTGCCTCCGCCATGACGGTGCTGTGCCGCATGGCAGGCCTGCCTGCCAGGTATGTGGAGGGTTACCTGGCTGAGCCGGATGCCAACGGACATGCCTATGTAACCGGCCTGCACGGTCATGCCTGGACGGAGGTGTACTTTGCCGGCTTTGGCTGGCTGACCTTTGATGCCACACCGGCCCAGAACCGCATGACCGAAACCCCGGAGGACATGCTGCCGCCGGAAAGCAATCCCCCGGAGGAAAGCGACACGGCACCGGAGGATCAGCCCACACCCACCCCGGAGCCGGACAGCGCCCCGGACCAGGAGGAATCAACTCCCACGCCGCCGCCGGAGGAACCTTCCGCCCCCAACCAGGAGCCGGAAACGCCGCCGTCCCCCTTCGCGGGCTGGCCGTGGCTGCTGCTTCTGCTGCTGGCTGCTGCCCTTGCCGGGCGCATCCTGTGGGTGCAGCCCAAGCGCTGCGCCGCCCGGGCCAAGGATGAAATGGGCCGCTGGCAGGCCTGGATGCAGGCCGTCAGCGATGTGCTCAGCGCCGCCGGCATCCAGCGGGAAAGCAGCGAATCCCCCATGGCCTTCATGCGCCGGGTGGACGGCCTGCACCGCTTTAGCGTGAAGCTGCTGCCCCTGGGCGAATGCATGGCCCTGGTGTTCTACGGCCGGCTGGATCCGGAGCCGGAGGAAACCGCCATGGCTGCGCAGGCCTACAGGCACATGCTTCCCCGGCTGAACCACTGGCAAACCCTGCGCCTGACCCTGTGCCGGGCCCTGGTGCCCATGAAAAAACGGGCCTTTACCCGCTGATGCGCAAATGCTTGCACTCTTTTGCTGAACATTCACCCGCCTGCAGGGCCTGGCGTAATTCATGATGGATTCATCAGCAAATGATAGACTGCATGCAGTGAGGTGAAATGTATGAAGAATGAAAACACGCCCATTCCCCAGGTGGAAGGACGCCTGCGCTCCCACATATTAAAAATGCCGGAGGCGGTGTTCAAGGCCAGCGGCATTGTGGTGAACGGCAGGCGTATCAAGAGCTTTGTGTTCACGACGGATCTGGCCATCATCCGCAACTGCGATGCGGATGCGGTATTTGCGGTGTATCCCTTTACGCCCCAGCAGGCCATCAGCGATGCGATTATCAAGGCATCCTACATTCCTGTGTTCTGCGGCGTGGGCGGCGGAACCACCAAGGGCATCCGCACGGTTTCCCTGGCCAAGGATGTGGAGGCCCAGGGCGCCATGGGTGTGGTGCTGAACGCCCCCATCACCAACCTGAACCTGCTGGCTGTAGCCAATGCGGTGGACATTCCGGTGATTATCACCGTCACCAGCGACAAGACGGATATTCCCGCCCGGCTGGCCCACGGTGCAGCCATCCTGAACGTGGCCTGCGGCAGGAACACCCCGGAGGTTGTCCGCTATGTCCGCGCCCAGGCGCCGGAAGCGCCCGTCATAGCCTCCGGCGGCAAGACCAACGAATCCGTGCTGGAAACCATCCAGGCCGGCGCCAATGCCATTACCTACACGCCACCCTCCACCCAGGAGCTTTTCAGTGCCCTGATGGCCAACTATCGCGAATAAAAACAGCTGCCTGACTTGCTTGAAGCCAGGCAGCTGTTTGCATGCAGCTTATTTCCACAGGGGTGCAGGATACAGGCCGTCCTTGCCCATTTGGGCCAGTGCAGCCATCACCACGGGCTTGTCGGCCTGGTAGGTCACGCCATACCAGCGGTCGCGGCTGGGAAGCACCTGCACGGTGGCGGCATCGGCAGCCAGCAGATCGCTGACCACGCTGGGCAGGAAGTATTCACCCTTTAGGGGATTTTCCGCCATGGCCTTCTCCAGGAAGGCAGGGAAGCCCTTTTCCAGCGCATCCACAAAGCCGGGGGTGAAACCCCACATGTTCATGCTGACCAGCGCATCCTCCGGCAGCAGGCGGTAGGTTTCACCGTCCTCGGTATACAGGGCGCCATCGCAGCTCTTGATGATATGGGTGCGCTCCGTCACGGAAACCAGGTGTCCGGCGTCATCCACCTGGCATACGCCCCGGGCCACATGACCGTTGTCGGTCAGGGTGTTGTGCAGGTGATAGCCAATCATCATAAAGCGCTGCTTGTCATCGTCCTTCAGGGCGCACAGGGCATCATAGGCGGTCTGGAAAGCGCTGACGCCGTAGTAGTCATCGGCATTGATAACGGCGAAGGGTGCGTCAATCAGCTCCTTGCAGCACAAAACGGCATGACCGGTGCCCCAAGGCTTTACACGGCCTTCCGGCACGGTGAAGGGCGCAGGAATCTTATCCACCTGCTGGAAGGCATAGCGAACCTCCATATACGGCTCGATATGGCTGCCCACCAGGCGCTTGAAATCCTCCTCAATCTCGTGCTTGATAAGGAAAATCACCCGCTTGAAGCCGGCGCGCCGGGCATCGAAAATGCTGTAATCCAGAATCACCTCGCCGCTGGGGCCAACGGGATCCATCTGCTTCAGTCCGCCATAGCGGCTGCCCATGCCGGCAGCCATAATCAGCAGGATTG
>CAYMOM010000127.1:0-5567 GCA_964391995.1 uncultured Faecalibacterium sp. | reverse complement strand
TCATCTGTCTCTTTCTTGCGTTTTTGTTTCTGTATCGTTTTCAAGGTTCAGCCGCTCTCGAAAGAGCTTGTTTATCTTAACAGAGGTTTCCCGTTTTGTCAACACCTTTTTTCAAAAAAATTTGTGTTTTTGCAAATCTTTTCAAAAGGCCGAACAGCAAGGAAAATCAATGGTTTTTCGTTCGTGTTTTGCGTTGTCTGTCATACCAGATTGTACAAAAAAGCCAACCACCATATGTGGTGGCTGGCGCTAATCAGCGGTGCATGTGTGGTGGATAGGCCGGCGCGGCTAGTCCAGCAGGGCGGTCATATCCGCCAGCTGCGTCAGGGCAGTGGTAAGTGCGGACTGCACATCCCCGGTTTGGGTGCCGGTAATCAGCTTGTCGGAATATTCATCCAGCAAGGCATACAGGTTGGTGAAAACTTCCGTGCCGATCAGGTATCCCTCGCCGCTGTCCAGGGCAAAGCTCAGCTGATTGATCAGATCCGCTGCATACACCCGGCTGCGGATGCGCCCCAGGGTAGCGGAGGTATTGGCGCCGGCGGTGCGGCTGAGGGAGCTGGTCATGGAAAGGGCATCGTTGCTTTCGGTTTGCATGCGGCGGATAAAGGTCACCCGGGAATCAGCCTGGTAGTTCATGGCTTTCCCGCCAAAGACAGCCAGGACAATGCAGGCCGCAGCCAGCAGGATCAGCAGCAGGTTGCGGATACGCTCCGCCGTGCGAGGTGCGCCGGACGGCTGAACGCCTTCCTCGCGGGATGTGTAACGATGATACATGGCAGGCCCTCCTGTAAGAGCGATGATAGCGGGTTGATTTCCACTATGGTTATATTACCACTTTTATATCATTTCGTAAAGGGGAACGACAACTTTTTTAACAATTTCGACTTATTTTTTGCGCAATATACAGTATTTTTCCACACAAATGGGGCAATCTGTTGTGTATCAGGAGGAAATGACCATGCTTCGAACCATACTTGTGCTGCTATTGGCTGCTTCATTCATTTCACCTCAGGGCCGGGCTATTGCGGGCATGAAAACCGGCGTGCTTTTGCGGATGCACGTTGTGGCCCAGGATGACACAGCCGAAATGCAGCGGGTAAAGCTGACTGTACGGGATGCCGTGCAGGATGCATACCCATCCGGAAGCAGCGCCCCCATGCTGGTGCAGGCGGCTGCGCTTTTGCCACAGCTGACCCGGGCCGCCCGGGATGCCGCCGCAGCCGAGGGCTTTGCCGGGCCCGTTCATGTACGGCTGGAGAACTGCCACTTTGACCAGCGAACCCTGGACGGCCTGACCTTCCCAGCCGGGAAATACCCGGCACTGATGATCCGCCTTGGAGATGCCCAGGGGCACAACTGGTGGGGGTTGATCGACCCGGCGCTGGCCCTGGACTGTGCCAGCCTGGGCGCCGATGGCTGGGACTGGAGCCTGGCAGGCCTGCTGCGGGCGTTGTTTGGCTGGGGATGGGAGGTGGGCGGCGGTGCATAAGCGCATGCTGGCGCTGCTGGCGGCGCTGCTGCTTTTGCCCATGGGCAGCTCTGCCGTGGTGGCCTGGGGCAGCCGGGGAGAGCAGGTGCGGCAAATTCAGCAAAGGCTGAAGGATTACGGCTATCTTTCCGGCAAGGCGGACGGCGTGTTCGGCCAGGAAACCTATGATGCGGTTGTATGGTTCCAGCAGAAAAACGGCCTGATTGCCGACGGGCGTGTGGGCAGCGCCACCGCCGCCGCCCTGGGCGTTGTGCTGACGGGCGGCACCATTTCTGCCGGAACCTACAGGGAAAAGGAAATTGAGCTTCTGGCCCGCCTGGTGAACGGCGAGGCCCGCGGGGAGCCATACATCGGCCAGGTGGCGGTTGCCGCCGTGGTGCTGAACCGGGTAAAGCACAGCGCCTTTCCCAGCACCATCAGCGGGGTAATTTTCCAGACCGGCGCCTTTGATGCCGTGTGGGACGGGCAATTCGACCTGGAACCCACCGCCAGCTGCCTTCGCGCCGCCCGGGACGCCATGAACGGCTGGGATCCCACCGGCGGCTGCATTTACTATTACAACCCGGTAACAGCCACCAATCAGTGGATACGCACCCGCGTGGTGCAGCTGACCATTGGCAAGCATGCCTTTGCCATTTGAGGATATGTGATGAAGAAACTGCTTTCGATTATGCTGGTTGCTGCCCTGGCTACGGGCGGTTTAGGCCTGTGGCAATACCAGGCACGGCGGATTGCCCGGCTGGAAACTGCCGTGGCGGAGATGCGCCGCAGCGCCCTGCGCCAGTCCGCCGAGGAGCTGGACGCACTGACCCTGAACCTGGAAAAGCTGCTGCTGACCGCCGATGCCGCCCGGGCTGCGGCGCTGCTGCACCGGATTGGTCAGGGTGCCAGTGCCGTGCAGCAGGGCCTGGCCCGGATGGAAATGCCCCAGGAGGCGCTGCTTTCCGCCCAGACCCTCGTCAGCGGGCTGGCGGAAAAGGCCGATGCTCTGCTGCCCCTTTTGGTTTCCCGGCAGGGGTTTTCCCAGGCCGACCGCACATGGCTCCGGCAGCAGCTGACCCTGTGCACCCGGCTGGCAGGCCAGCTGGCCTTAACCGATGACCCTGCTGACCTGGCAGGCCTGCGCCTGGACGTCATCGCCGATGCGCAATTCCAGCAGCCCAAGGGCCTGCCCCAGGGGATCATCACCCAGGAGGAGGCGCTGTCCATTGCCCGCAGCTTTGTGGGTGAAGGCCGCGTCACCAGTGTGAAGGCAGCGCCGGGCACCAGCGGCGCGCTGGCTGCCTTTGGCGTGACCGTGCAGGCGGAGGATGTGCAGCTGAATGTGGAGGTCACCCGCCAGGGCGGGCAGGTGCTGTGGATGGTGCCAGAAACCGCCTCCTTCCCGGTGGAGCAGAGCCTGGAAAGCTGCCTGGCCTCTGCCGTGGATTTCCTGGCCCGCCGCGGCTTTCCAACCATGGAAGCAGTATATCACCAGGCCTACGACGGCCTGTGTGTCATCAGCCTGGTGCCCGTTGAGAACGGCGTGCTGCTCTACCCGGATCTGCTCCGTGTGCAGGTGCGCATGGACACCGCCCAGGTGGTTGGCCTGGAGGCCCACAGCTACTGGCTGAACCACACAGAACGCCAGTTTCCCTCCCCCGGGCTGACGGAGCAGCAGGCCGCGGCGCCGCTGCTGCCCCATGCGGAGGTTACCGGCTGCCGGCTGTGCGTCATCCCCAATGGCGGCGCAGAGGTGCTCTGCTATGAATGCGCGGTCACCTGGCAGGGAGAAAGCTATCTGGTCTACATGGACGCCGCAACCGGGGAGGAGGTGGATTCCCTGAAATACGTTCCCGTGGAAAACGGCATGCTGACTGCATGAAACGGCTGCATTTCCGCCATACTGATGGCAAGGAGGCGATGGTGTGATTTACTGCCAGCTGCAGGACAGGGTGCGCATCGGCATGGGGCAGCAGCTTTGCCTGGGGGATGTGGCGCGCATCGCCGGGCCGGACGGTCTGTCCCGCCTGGCGCTTCCCTGCCCCAACCAAAAAGGCGTGTGGAAGCTCTCCGCCCTGGCCTGCGCCGCCGCCCTGCAAAAAGCCGCGCCCCAGGAAAACATTGCCATGCTGGGTGCCGATACCTGCTATGTTCACCGGGCGCCCGTCCGCCTGCGCGACCCCACCAGATGGCTGCGCACCCTGGCGGCATTTCTCATCCTGCTCATGGGCGGCTGCATGGGGCTGAGCTGGTTTCACAGCGATGTGGACATGCCCGGCGCCCAGCTGCTGGTGTACCGCACCCTGACCGGTCAGGATGTGCAGGATGCGCGGCTGATCACCATCCCCTACTGCATCGGCGTGGCCCTGGGCGCCGGCGTGTTCTACGCCCTGCCCGCCAGAAAAACCGCCAGCCTGCTGGACGTGCAGCTGAACGAATACCAAACCAGCATTGAAAAAGCTGCAGGAAAGGAGCCGCCACCCTGATGCACAGCCTGCTTGCAGTGCTCATCGGCCTTGTGACAGGGGCCACCATGGCTGTTGCCATCAGCAGCGTTTGGGTGGTGCTGATGATTCCCGCCCGGGTGCAGGATGCCCTGCAGGCTGCATGCTCCAGGATGCTGGCCTGGGGTCTCAGCGCCGGGCTGCTGCTGGCGGCCCTGGGCAATGGCCCGGGCTTTTCCCTCATGCTGCCGCCCTGGTGTGCCGCGGTGCTGTTCATTCCCTGCGGGATGATGGTGGGCATGCTGGCTGCCGCCCTGGGGGAAATGCTGGAGGTAACCCCCGTGCTTATGCAGCGCTTTGGCCTGCGGAAGGTATCCTGGGGTCTGCGGCTGGTCATCACCGTCAGCAAAGGGCTGGGGGCCGTGCTGGCCTGCCTGGCCTTTACCCTGTGAATGAAGGAGGAACGCCCATGGAACGCTTTGGCAGCCCCGTACCGTCCCTGGAGCCGCAGCCCATGCCGGGCCAGCGGGAAAGCCGCTTTCCCCAGCCCAGGGACAGGGCCATGCAGCGCCCGAAGGAGGAACCCCATGTTTGACAAAAATGCCAGGCCATCACCCCGGCGCCAGCGGCAATTGGCCCGCTACAAGCAGCTGGTGGAGCGGCTTTCACCCAAATCCGAAATGGGGAAAGGCCTTTTCCGCGCGTTCTGGGTGGGCGGCTGCATCTGCTGCCTGGGCCAATGCCTGCAGGAGCTGGGCAAAGGCCCGCTCCGCATGAACAACACCGCCGCCGGCACGCTGTGCTCCACGGTGCTGGTGTTCCTCACCGCGCTGCTCACCGGCATTGGCGTGTGGGACAGGATCGGCCAGTACGCCGGCGCAGGCGCCTTTGTACCCATCACCGGCTTTGCCAATGCCATGGTTTCCCCGGCCATTGAGTTCCGCCGTGAAGGCCTGGTGCTGGGCCTGGGAGCCAAGCTGTTCACCATTGCAGGCCCGGTGCTGGTGTGGGGGGTAAGCGCCTCGGTGCTGGTGGGCATGCTGTATGCCATTTTTCCCTGGTAGGAGGATTTATGCAAGCAACCATTGAGCTTCTCCGCCGCCCCAAGCTGTGCATGGGGGCTGCCATCGCCGGCAAAAAAGAAGGCGAAGGTCCCCTGGGCAGCCGGTATGACCAAATCATCGAGGATGACCTGTTTGGCGAGGAATCCTGGGAAAAAGCCGAGCACCGGCTGTTCTACACGGCGGCGGACGCCTGCATCCGCAAGGCCGGCCTGACCCATAGCCAGGTGGATGTGCTGCTGGGCGGCGACCTTTTGAACCAGATCACCTCCACCTCCATGGCTGCACGGGAGCTGAAGATTCCCTTTCTGGGGCTGTACGGTGCCTGCTCCACCATGGCGGAGAGCCTGTGCATCGGCGCCATGCTGGTGGATGCCGGCCATGTGCGCACAGCCCTGTGCGCCGCCAGCAGCCATTTCTGCTCTGCCGAGCGCCAGTACCGCTTTCCCCTGGAGTACGGCAGCCAGCGCACGCCCACTGCCCAGTGGACGGTGACCGGCGCCGGCGCCAGCCTGCTTTCCCTGGATGAAAGTCTGCCTGCCGCCGCCCGCTGCACCCATGTGACCATCGGCCGGGTCACCGACCTGG
>CAYMOM010000126.1:0-5633 GCA_964391995.1 uncultured Faecalibacterium sp. | reverse complement strand
CCCAGGTGCTGGGACAGATGCTTTCGGAAATGCTGCCTTCCCGCTGCGTCATGGTGGGCGACCGGCTCAGCGACATCCTGGCCGGCAAGGCCAACGCCGTGCCCACCGTGGCTGCCTGCTATGGTTTCGGCAATGAAGAGGAATATGCCCAGGCGGACTACCGGGTCAATTCCCCCATGGAGCTGGTGCCGCTGTTGCACAACCTGCTGGCCTGATGCAATGAAACTTTTCCGGAAAAAGTGCTTGTATTTCCTGCGCCCCTGTGGTATACTTGCGGCGTATGGTTAGTTCTGCCTGCTGTGCAGGCATTGTGTGAGTGAAAGAAGGGTTTAACGTAGAGAGTGAACATGGTCGTGCGGGCGGAGGCCTGCGGTTCGGCAAGGCCGGAGCGCAGGGCATTTCTGTACCGCAAGGCTGATGTTGGCCCTCTTTTCTATTGCCTTTCTGGAAGAAAATGCTAATGCGAGGTGATCTCCCCCTATGCCGAAAGCGGAACTGACAACCCTGGTTGCCCCCAAGTGCCAGGCCCTGGCGGACCAGCAGGGCTATGAGCTGGTGGATGTGAGCCTGGACAAGGAAGGCGCGGACAAGTATCTGCGCATTTATATCGACAAGCCCGAGGGGATCACCCTCGATGATTGCGAGCGGTATCACCGTGCCATACAGCCGCAGCTGGAAAGCTACGATTACGACTACCTTGAGGTTTCCTCCCCCGGGGTGGACCGCCCCTTGAAAAAGGACAGGGATTTCGAGCGGGCCATCGGCACGGAGGTGGAGGTGCACCTGTTCAAGGCAGTGGACGGCACCAAGCTGATAACGGGCTACCTGCAGGACTACTCCAAGGAGGAGCTTGTGCTGGACACCCCCGCAGGCGAAAAGCGGCTGAGCCGCAAGGCCTGCGCCCTGGTGAAGCCCGTGGTGGACATGGAAGGCGTGGAAAGCGTGGACTTGTCCGAGTGAAAGAAGCATATAATACGCATTGGAAGGCGGTAACAAAGCATGAAATCCGAAATTATCGAAGCCATTAAGGCGCTGGCCAAGGAGAAGGACATCAGCGAGGAAATGCTGTTCTCCACCATCGAGGAGGCGCTGAAGGCGGCCTATCGCAAAAACCTGCCCAAGGGCGCCGTGGTGCCCACCAACCTGGCTGTCACCGTCAGCCGGGAAACCGGCGCGGCCCAGGTGTTTGCACGGAAGCTGATTGTGGAGGAAGTTGAGGAGCCTGGCAGCCAGATCACCCTGGAAGAGGCCAGCAAGCTCTCTCCCTCCTATCAGATGGGCGACATTGCCGAGGTGGATGTAACCCCCAGCGGCTTCCTGCGGGTGGCGGCACAGACTGCGAAGCAGGTGATTATGCAGCGCATCCGCGAGGCGGAGCGCGGCAAGATCTACGATGAATACATCGAGAAGGAAAGCGAGATCCTCACTGCCATTGTGCAGCGGGTGGAGCCCAAGGCTGTGTATGTGGAGCTGGGCCGCACCGAGGGTGTGCTGGAGCAGAGCGAGATGATCCCCGGCGAAGTCCTTCACGATGACGACCATGTGAAGGTCTATGTGCTGGAGGTGCACCGGGCCGGCCCGGTGGGCCCCCGCGGGCCTCAGGTGCGGGTCAGCCGCATCCATCCCAACCTGGTCAAGCGCCTGTTCGAAATGGAAGTGCCGGAAATCGCCGGCGGCGTGGTGACCATCAAGTCCATCGCCCGTGAGGCCGGCAGCCGCACCAAGATGGCTGTTCATTCCTCCGATATGATGATCGACCCCGTGGGCGCCTGCGTGGGCCAGCGGGGCAGCCGCGTTGACCGGGTGGTCAGCGAGCTGAAGGGCGAGAAGATCGATATCATCAAGTGGTCCAGCGACCCAGCCGAGTTCGTTGCCAACGCCCTGAACCCTGCCCATGTGCTGAGCGTGTTCGTGGCGGAAAACGAAAAGGCCTGCCGGGTCATCGTGCCGGACAACCAGCTTTCCCTGGCCATTGGCAAGGAAGGTCAAAACGCCCGCCTGGCTGCCAAGCTCACCGGCTGGAAGATCGACATCAAGTCCCAGTCCCAGGCCGCCGAAATGACCGACATGGTGGATGTGGAGCTGCCCCGGGAGGACACCTTTGAGCAGCTGGACAGCGTGGACTTTGCCGACGGCGACGATACGCTGTAAGCCGCGGGGAGGGTTGACATGAAGCCGAAAAAGGTGCCCATGCGCATGTGCGTGGGCTGCCGGGAAATGAAGCCCAAGCGCGAATTGATCCGTGTGGTGCGTGCCCCGGATGGCACGCTTTCCCTGGATCTGGTGGGCAAAAAGCCCGGGCGCGGCGCCTATGTGTGCCGCAGTGAGGAGTGCCTGAAGCGGGCCATTAAGCAAAAGCAGCTGGAGCGCCAGCTGGAGGTGCAGCTGACCGATGAGGTTGCCGCCCAGCTCCAGCAGACCATTGCCAGCCTTCCTGAAGACGGAGGCGAGCCGGCGTGACACAGCAGAAGCTACGGGGGCTGATGGGCCTTTCCGTCCGGGCGCGCCAGGCAGTGTTTGGTGAGGATGGATGTTTGAAGGCCATCCGCTCGGGCAAATGCGGCGTGCTGCTGGTGGACAGCGGCGCATCAGCCGCCACACAAAAAAGGTATCGCGACGCTTGCACTTTCGCAGGCGCTGAGATGAGGCTTATTCCAGCGGGCATGCTGCTGGACGCAACAGGCCGGCCAGGCATGGCCATGGCGGTTGCAGGCGGCGGGCTGGCGCAGCAGATCGTGGCTCTGCTCCACGGGGCAGACCCAGTACAATCGGCAAATAATTGCGGGGGTGCAAGCGTCGAATGACGAATGTGAAGAGTAAAGGTGCTACCAAGGAACTGGCCTTTGAGGCCCAAAAGGTGCGGGACGACGCTGCCCGTGTGCGCAAGAGCGCGGATAGCCTTGTGCAGTCACTGAAGAAGCTGGAAGGCCGCTTCCAGCGCGAAAAGGAGGAGGCCGCTGCCCAGCTGCGCCGGGAGGAGCAGCAGAAGGCGATTGCCTCCCACTCCAAGGCCTTCACCATGCTGGACGAGGACGAGAAGGCGCAGATCGCCGCTGCTGAAAAGGCTGCGGCGGAGGCTGCTGCCAAGGCCGCAGCCGAGAAGGCTGCCGCCGAAAAAGCTGCCGCTGAAAAAGCTGCTGCAGAAGCCGCTGCCGCCAAGGCTGCGGAGGAAAAGGCCAGGGCTGAGGCTGCCAAGGCTGCCGAGCCCAAGAAGCCTGCCGTGGGACAGATCATCAGCCGTCCCGGTCAGCAGGTGCAGCCCCAGAAGCCCGTGGGCCTGGCACCCAATGTGATCCGTGCGCCCCGGCCTGCCCAGCCCGGTCAGCAGGCGGCACGGCCTGCCGGCCCCTATGGACGGCCCGCCAACCCCCAAGGCCCCTATGGGCGCCCGGCTAACCCGCAAGGCCCCTATGGACGGCCTGCCAATCCTCAAGGCCCCTATGGACGCCCGGCTAACCCGCAAGGCCCCTATGGACGGCCTGCCAATCCCCAGGGCCAGCAGGGCAATTTCGCCCGGCCTGCCCAGGGCGGTCAGCGGCCCGCGGGCGGCTTTGGCCAGCGGCCCGCAGGTGCACCTGGTCAGCGCCCACAGCAGGGTGCTCCCCGGCCCGGCATGGGCGGTGCACGCCCCGCAGGCGGCATGTCCCGCGGCAAAGGGCCGGAACTGGCGCCGCCCATGGAGAAGGAGCGGGTTTCCAACTACGATCCCAACAAGAAGAACTACGTCCGCCAGCACGACCCGGAGCGGGTGACCCGCAACCGCAAGCAGGAGGCCCGCAACAATTTCAACGGCTACGATGATGATGTGATCCGCGGCGGCAAGCGCTCCCGGGTGAAGAAGCCCTCTGCCCAGCAGATGATGGCGCCCATCAAGATCGAAACCGCCTACATGGCTGGCGATACCATCGTTGTCCGCGACCTGTGCGAGAAGATCGGCAAGACCTCCGGCGAGATTATCAAGAAGCTGTTCCTGCTGGGCAACATGGCCACCATCAACAGCGAAATCGACTTCGATACCGCCCAGCTGGTGTGCTCCGATTTCGATATTACCCTGGAGCGCAAGGCCGAGCAGACCGCCGAGGATGCCCTGGTGGCTGAGGACTTTGACGATACCGAGGAGAACCTGCTGCCTCGTCCCCCGGTGGTGACCATCATGGGCCACGTTGACCACGGCAAGACCTCCCTGCTGGACTACATCCGCAAGAGCCGCGTCACCTCCGGCGAGGCGGGCGGCATTACCCAGCACATCGGCGCCTACACCGTGGATGTGGACGGGCAGTCCATCACCTTCCTGGATACCCCCGGCCACGAGGCCTTCACCGCCATGCGTGCCCGGGGCACCCAGGCCACGGACATTGCCGTGCTGGTGGTGGCAGCGGATGACTCCGTTATGCCCCAGACCGTGGAATCCATCAACCATGCCAAGGCTGCCGAGGTGCCGGTGATTGTTGCCATCAACAAGATGGATAAGCCCACCGCCAACCCCGACAGGGTGAAGCAGGACCTGACCAACTACGGCCTTGTGTGCGAGGACTGGGGCGGCGACACCATTTGCGTGCCCGTTTCCGCCCTGACCGGCGACGGCGTGGACGAGCTGCTGGAGATGATCCTCATGCAGGCCGAAATGCTGGAGCTGAAGGCCAACCCCAACCGCCTGGGCCGCGGCGTGATCGTTGAAGCCAAGCTGGACAAGGCCCGCGGCCCGCTGGCTACGGTGCTGCTGCAGAATGGTACCCTGCATGTGGGCGACAACATCATTGCCGGCATGGCTGCAGGCCGCGTCCGTGCGCTGATTAACGACCGGGGCGAGAAGGTGCAGTCCGCCGGCCCGTCCATGCCTGTGGAGATCATGGGCTTTGACGAAGTGCCCGCCGCCGGCGATGAGATGATCGCCGTGGGCGATGACCACCTGTCCCGCAAGGTGGCGGACGAGCGCCGCGAGAAGCTGCGCGCCTCCCGCGAGGCCACCGCCGCCAAGATGAGCATGGAAAACCTGTTCTCCTCCCTGGAGGAAGGCAAGACCGTGACCCTGAACCTGATTATCAAGGCAGACGTGCAGGGTTCCGTGGAGGCCGTGAAGCAGGCCATGCTGAAGCTGAGCAACGATGAGGTGAAGGTGCGTGTGCTGCACTCCGGCGCCGGTGCCATCACCAAGGACGATGTGAACCTGGCTAGCGCCTTCAACGCCATTATCATCGGCTTCAACGTGCGCCCCGATGCCTCCGCCCGTGACACCGCCGAGAAGGAAAAGGTGGATGTGCGGCTGTACACCATCATCTACAAGGCCATTGAGGACATGGAGAAGGCCATGAAGGGCATGCTGGAGCCGGAGTACCGTGAGGTGCTGCTGGGCCATGCCGAGGTGCGCAACGTGTTCAAGATCACCGGTGCGGGCATCATTGCCGGCTGCTATGTGCAGGATGGCAAGATGCAGCGCAACGCCCAGGTGCGCCTGCTGCGTGAAAACGTGGTGGTCTTCGAGGGCAAACTGTCCAGCCTGCGCCACATCAAGGAAGACGTGAAGGAAATGAAGGAAGGCTTCGAGTGCGGTATGTCCCTTGAGGGTCACAACGACATCAAGGAAGGCGACATCGTCGAGTGCTTCATCATGGAAGAAATCCCGCGGTAAGGGG
>CAYMOM010000125.1:0-5635 GCA_964391995.1 uncultured Faecalibacterium sp. | reverse complement strand
CACAAGAGGTGCTTCTTTTTTGTGCTTTGCTGTTCACCCCATCTCACGCGGGGACAGACTTTGCCAGAAGTCAACTGCGGCGGAAAAAAGGGACGAAGTCCCCGGAGAAAAGGGTCGAAGACCCCGCGGGTAATGATTCTTTATTGGCTGAACAGGGAAGCGGGTTTATCAGCGTCAGCGCTGGAATCATCGCGGCCAAAGAGGTTTTTCAACCACTGGGCAATGCCGGGGGACTCCTTCACCCGGGCTACCTGCACGCTTTGCACGCCTTCAAGCAGGATGCCATTGTCCAGCAGCTCGGCATGGACGGGAATGACCCGGTAGGTGTAGGTAACGCCGGCACGGGCTTTGGCATCGGTGTAGTAAAGGGTTTGACCCGGGGTGCCGCGAAGCTCCGTGAGGATAAAGCTCTCGCCAACCGCGTCACGCTGCACACGGTAGATGGCGGCGGAGGCGGGTTCGATGACCAACAGGGGCAGGCCGGCATCGCTGTGAGTCACATAGAAGGATTTGGCTGCTGCTGGGGCCGTCCACACATCGCTTTTCCTGGTGGGCTGGTTGCCGGCGGCAAAGAGCTCGGTGGTGCGGTAGGCCTTGGGGGTCAGGGAGGATGCCAGCATGGCTTCACCCTTCCATTCAATGGCCTTCTTGTCAATCTCCACAGACACAATGCCGCTGGGCTTCTCAAAGTCCGGCGTGCCTTTCCCGGCATAGTAGGCCTTGAGGAAGTTCCGGGTCAGGCTGGCTGGGTTGGTGCCGCCGCTGACGCTGTTGGATAGGCGGTGACTGGCGTCCGGGTTGTCAAAACCCATCCACACGGTGGTGGAAATACCCGGTGTATAGGCGCTCATCCAGGCATCGCGATTGCCGGAACCGGTCATGTTCACGGTGCCGGTCTTGCCTGCTACGGGGGTTCCGGCAGTTTTCAGCCGGGTGCCGGTGCCGGAGGTAATCACGGTTTTCAGCAGGCTGGTCATCAGGTAGGCGTTCTGGGGTGAAAGCACCCGGGTTCCACTGTCCGTATGCTGATAGACCAGGCGGCCGTTCAGGTCGGTAATGCGCTGGATGAAGTAGGGCGCATAATAGGTTCCGCCGTTGGCAAAGGGGATGTACGCCGCCGCCATCTGCACGGGTGACGTGCCGTAGGTCATGCTGCCCAGGGCCAGGGAAAGGTTGCAGTCCCGGTCATCCAGGGGGATGCCCACGCTTTGCAGGTAACGGCGGCAACTGTCCACGCCCACGGCCTGCATCACCTTGACGGCGGGGATGTTCAGGCTGTTCTTCAGCGCCTGACGGATGGTCACGTTGCCATAATAGGCATTGCCGGCGTTCTTGGGCTTGTAGCCGTTGAAGTCCGTTGGCTCGTCCAGCACAACGCTGGCGGTGGTCCAGCCGGCATACTCCATGGCGGGTGCGTATACAGCCAGCGGCTTCAGGGCGGAACCGGGCTGGCGGCGCAGCTGGGTGGCGCGGTTCAGGCCGCGGCGGGTGGTGTATTCCCGTCCGCCCACCACCGCGCGGACGGCGCCTGTTTGGGTATCCACACAGGCAGCGGCGGCCTGGACGGGCGTGCCGTCCTTGGCATTGGCTGGAAAGACATCCTTGGTGAACTGTTCCTCCAGAATGGCCTGCATGTCCATGTCCAGGGTGGTTTCGATGCGGTAGCCGCCGGCCAGCAGGCTTTCGGCAGAGATGTCCAGCTGCAGCTCAGCCTCGTCCAGCACTGCATCCACAAACCAGCCATAGGCCGTGGCGGAGGATGCACCTTCCACAGGCGTCACGTCCTCTTCCATGGCGGCGGTGTATTCAGCCTCCGTCAGCATTCCCTGGGCCTGCATGGTGGAAAGAATGTAGCTGCGGCGCTCCCGGTTGGCTGCGGGGTCTGCCTGAATGCTGTAGGCGGAGGGCGCCTTGATGGCTGCCGCCAGCGTGGCAGCCTGGGCAGGGGAAAGGGCGGCGGCATCCACGCCGAAGGTCACCTGGGCGGCGGCCTGAATGCCATAGGCACCCTGACCGAAGTAAATGTAGTTCAGGTACATTTCAAGAATCTCATCCTTCTCAAACCGCTGCTCCATCTGTACCGCCAGCCAGATTTCCTCCAGCTTCCTGGCGATGGTCTTCTGGCTGGACAGGTGGGAGAGCTTCACCAGCTGCTGGGTGATGGTGCTGGCACCCTGGCTGTAGCCGCCGGTGCGCAGGTTGCTGACCACCGCGCCCAGAATGCGGATCAGGTCAAACCCCGGATGCTTGTAAAACCGCAGGTCCTCCGCTGCCAGAAAGGCATTGATCACATGGGCCGGCAGGCTGCTCATGGGGATGACCGTGCGGTTCTCCGTGCCCACCAGGCTGGTGACGTAAACGCCGTCCTTATCCAGGATGGCGCCGGTTTGGGCCAGGTTGGTCAGGCGGGCGGCATCCAGGCGCTGCCAGAAGGATACGCCGAAATGGCTCCAGGCCCAGGCCAGCAGCAACAATATGCCAATGATGACCGCCACCGCAATGCACCGCTTTACAATCCGCCTGGCCTGCATGTTCATCCCTCCTGGAGATAGCCTGCCCCAATTTGCCTGGCTGTGCCCATGTATTTGCTGGAGATGATGGGAATTTTCCGGAATAGGGCTGGTCAAAATGACGGAAATGCACTATAATAAAGAAAAAACCTACCAAGGAGGAATGCCTGTGCGCAAAGCTATTGCCTGCCTGCTGGCGCTGATGATGCTTATGTCCTGCGCGGCGGCGGAAGGCACCTATACCATGGCCGGCTTTGACGGCGATGGTTCGAACCACGACTGGAACAGCAACCTGTTTTTTCAGCGGATGGAGGAACGGACTGGCCTGCACTTTTCCTTTCAGCAGGTGACGGACTATGATGCCTGGCTGAACACCAAGGCGGCCTATGCTGCCGGCACAGCCGATATGCCGGATGTGCTCTTCAAGGCCGGTCTGACCACCCAGGAAATGCAGGAATGGCTGGCAGCAGGGAAAATCATCGACCTGAAACCCTACCTGGAGCAGTATGCCCCCAACCTTTCCGCCCTTTTGCAGCAGCACCCGGAATGGGAGAAGGCCATCACCCTGCCCACCGGGGAAATCCCTGCCCTGCCCTATATCAACCAGCTGCAGAACAACAATGCCATGTGGATCAACCAGCAGTGGCTGACCAGCCTGAAGCTGGAAACCCCCACCACCGCCCAGGAGCTGACAGAGGTGCTGCGGGCCTTCAAGACCCGGGATCCCAACAGGAATGGCAAGGCGGATGAGATTCCCCTTTCCTTCCTGACCATGTGGGATCTGAAATTCCTGGGCCATGCCTTTGGCCTGGTGGCTAATGACTACAACGTCTATGCCGATGAAAACGGCCGGGTACAGACCACCCTGACCGATGAGCGGAACAGGGAGTTCCTCACCTGGCTTCATCAGCTGTGGGAGGAGGAACTGCTGTACCAGTCCGGCTTCAGCAGTGCCGACAGCCTGCGGGCCATTACGGACAGCGATGCCGCCATCACCATGGGTGTGATGCTGGCGCCTACGCCCCTTTCCCTGGTGCCCGGCAGCGCCCTGGAGCAGTATGCGCTGCTCCTGCCCATGGCATACCAGGGCAAGCAGGTCTACCGGGATCTGAATGGCGACCTGGCCCGGGGCACCTTTGCTATCAGCACCGGCTGCAAAGAGCCGGAAAAGCTGGTGGCCTGGGTGGACTATCTCTACAGCGAGGAAGGCAACCGCCTGGCCCAGGCCGGCCTGGAAGATGTGGAATACGAATGGCACGAGGACGGCACCTGGTCCTGGCTGGCAGACCTGCAGACGGTGGCCAGCACCGTGCTGGCAGAGGCCACCATTGCCGAGGGCGGCCTGACCCCCGGCCTGTCCTCAACGGCATTCCAGCTGGCCTACGATGAAAAGCAGACCCGCCAGGCTATTTCCGCCCTGATGGGCCTGAAGGAATACGCCGTGGAACCCTATCCCCAGGTGTGGTTCACCGCCCGGCAGCAGGCCCGGCTGAATGAGCTGATGGCTGATATGGGCGCCTATGCCGAGCAGACCATGGTGTGGTTTGTCACCGGTGAAGTGGAAATGACAGACGAAAGCTGGAGCACCTTCTGCCAGACGCTGAAGGACAAGGGCCTGGAGGAAATGCTGAGCATTTTCCAGGCGGCCTACGACCAATAAACGCAAAGGACGGGCAAGCACATGAACCGATATGCAAGCATGATTCGCAACCTGAAAACCCCGGAAATCATTGCCCAGCTGATTCACCTGTACGGCAGCCGGGATGGTGTGCTGGTGGAGCAGACCGCCCGCTACACGGCCCTGATCAAGCGGCATGAGGAGCTTTTCCACACCGAAGAACCGGTGCTGATGGTCAGCGCCCCGGGCCGCACGGAGATTGGCGGCAACCACACCGACCACAACAAGGGCAAGGTGCTGGCGGCTTCTGTGAACCTGGATACCCTGGCGGCTGTTTCCCCCAGGGAGGATACCCTGGTGCATGTGCACAGCGAAGGCTATCCCGCCATGTCCATGGACCTGGCGGATCTTTCCCTTCACGAGGAGGAAAAGGGCAGCACCGCGGCGCTGATCCGCGGCGTGGCGGCACGGATGAAGGAGCTGGGCTACAAAATCGGCGGCTTTGATGCGGCTATTCACTCCACCGTGGCCTCCGGCAGCGGGCTGAGCAGCTCTGCGGCCTTTGAGGTGATGACCTGCGCCATCCTGGATGCGCTGTACAACGGTACCAGCATGGATGCCAAGACCCAGGCGAAAATTGGCCAGTATGCCGAGAATGTATACTTTGGCAAACCCAGCGGCCTGCTGGATCAGATGGCCAGCGCCAATGGCGGCCTGGTGTATGTGGATTTCAAGCACGAAGACCCGGACGTGCGCCCCATGGCCTACGATTTTGCCCAGAAGGGTTATGCGCTGGTGGTGGTGGGCACAGGCGGCAGCCACGATGACCTGACCGATGAATACGCCGCCATCCCCGCCGAGATGCGCCAGGTCGCCGCCTGCTTTGGGGAAAACTGCCTGCGCCGGGTGCGGCCGGAGGAGTTTGCCGCCGCTATTCCTGCCCTGCGGGAGAAAACCTCCGACAGGGCGGTGCTGCGGGCCATGCACTTCTTCCAGGAGAATGCCCGGGTGGATGCCCAGGTCAGCGCCCTGAAAAACGATGATGTGGCAGAGTTCTTCCGGCAGATCATCGCCAGCGGGCGTTCCAGCTATATGTATTTGCAGAATGTTTACGCCCAGAAGCGCCCGCAGGAGCAGAGCCTTTCCCTGGCGCTGGCATTGGCGGAAAGCATGCTGGATGGCAAGGGTGCCTGGCGTGTCCACGGCGGCGGCTTTGCCGGCACCACGCTGAACTTTGTGCCCCAGGACAGGCTGAAGAGCTTTATCGATACCATGGAGAAGGTCTTCGGCCCGAAGAACTGCCACATTCTGGATATCCGTCCCCAGGGCGCGGCGGTCATCCGGCTGTAAATTTGTGTTGACACCGGTTGGCAGCTGTGCTATCATCAACCCGTAATTGCATAGCCACTTGGAGCTTCTTCGGGGCAGGGTGAAAATCCCTACCGGCGGTACAGCCCGCGAACGGCCTCACGGCCGCCGAACCGGTGTGATTCCGGTGCCGACAGTA
>CAYMOM010000124.1:0-5641 GCA_964391995.1 uncultured Faecalibacterium sp. | reverse complement strand
AAAGGTGGTTGAAGGTGGGTGCGAATCTATGATGGTCGCATATTTTCGCTGTGTTCAATAGCTACCGGGGCTAGCGGAGTTATTGATGCCATCCATAATCATACTTGATTCCGCCCGAAAAGTCAAGGGATTTCCACGGCTTTTCCCGGGAAATCCGCAAGTTTTTTTCAGAAATTCCGGGACATGTCATACTGGCTGTAGAATTCCTTGCGGAAGTCCAGGAAGCGGTCCTCGGCAATGGCCTGGCGAATCTGCTCCATCAGGTGGAGCAGGAAGCGCAGGTTGTGGATGCTCACCAGCCGGCCGCCGGTGATTTCCCCGGCCCGCAGCAGGTGGCGGATGTACGCCCGGCTGAAATTGCGGCAGGTGTAGCAGTCGCAGTTTTCGTCCAGGGGACCAAAGTCGTGGGCGTACTGGGCGTTTTTAATCACCACACGCCCCTTGCTGGTCATGGCGGTGCCGTTGCGGGCCACGCGGGTGGCCAGCACGCAGTCGAACATGTCCACACCCCGCAGCACACCCTCCACCAGGCAGTCGGCAGAGCCAACGCCCATCAGGTAGCGGGGTTTGTTTACGGGCATATAGGGGGCGATTTCCTCCAGCATTTCGTACATGACAGGCTTGGGTTCGCCCACGGACAGGCCGCCGATGCCGTAGCCGATGAAGTCCATGTCCGCCAGGGTTTTGGCGCTTTCAATGCGCAGATCCTTGTAGAAGGCGCCCTGCACAATGCCAAACAGGGCCTGATCCTCCCGGGTGTGGTGCTGCTTGCAGCGCTGCGCCCAGCGGTGGGTGCGCTCCATGTTGATCTTCGCCTGGTCGTAGTCGCAGGGGTAGGGGGAGCACACGTCAAAGGCCATGGCGATGTCTGCGCCCAGGGCCTGCTGGATGTCCATGCTCTCCTCCGGGCCGATGAAGTGCCGGCTGCCGTCCAGGTGGCTCTGGAAGGTGACGCCTTCCTCCTTAATGGTGCGGATGCCTGCCAGGGAAAACACCTGAAAGCCGCCGCTGTCCGTCAGGATAGGCTTGTTCCAGCTCATGAATTTGTGCAGGCCGCCGGCCTCCTGCACCAGCTTTTCACCGGGGCGCAGGTGCAGGTGGTAGGTGTTGGACAGCATGATCTGGGTGCCGATTTCCTCCATCTCCCTGGGGGTCATAGCCTTCACGCAGGCAGCGGTGCCAACGGGCATGTAGATGGGGGTCTGGATGTCCCCGTGGGGGGTGTGCAAAACGCCCAGCCGGGCGCCGGACTGCTTGCACACATGCTTCAGCTCATACGAAAACTGGCTCACATTATTCTCCTTGCTCAGGGTGATTGTCCCCCATGTCCAGCAGGTCGGCGTAGATGGACCAGACGAAGCCTTGGGGCACATCGTAAAAGGTCATGATTTCATGGGTGGTGGGGTGCGCGAAGGTCAGCTTGTATCCCCACAGGGCAATCTGCTGCCCGGGGATGCCGCTGCCGTAGCGGTTGTCACCCCACAGGGGCGCGCCGGCGTGGCTCATCTGCACGCGGATCTGATGGCTGCGCCCGGTTTCCAGGCGGATGGCGCACAGGGCGGTATCCTGCCGGCGGGCAATGCATTCACCGTGGAGAATGGCGCACTGGGCGCCCTTCACATCGGAATCGCACACGGTGACCCGGTTCAGCTTCTCGTCCTTCACCAGGTAATCCGTCAGGGTAAAGCTGTCCTTCACCTCGCCGGTCACAACGCACAGGTATTCACGGCCCATCTGGTGCTGCTGCATCTGCTGGCTGAGCCGGGATGCCGCCTTGCTGGTGCGGGCAAAGACCATCAGCCCGCCAACGGGCCTGTCCAGCCGGTGCACCAAGCCCAGGTACACCCGGCCCGGCTTGTTATACCGCACCTTGATGTCGTCCTTCAGATAGGTCAGGATGTCCGTGTCCCCGGTGCTGTCCGCCTGGGAGAGCATGTTGGGCGGCTTGACGGCCACCAGCACATGGTTGTCCTCGTAAACGATTTTAGGCATGGAACCACCTTCCGCTGGCGCCGCAGGGCAGCACGCCGCCGGTGGTGACGGGCAGGCACAGCTCCTGGCTGTCCACCTTTCCGCCATGGCGGCTGACCACGCACTTTTCCAGCATATTGCTCAAAACGCTGGCCTGGAAGCCGGTAGTGTAGCTGTTGATGAGGAAGAACAGCGGCTCATCGCTGAGCACCTGGGCGCAGGTGTCAATCAGGCCGAACAGCTCGTTTTCCAGCTTCCACACCTCGCCGGAAGGCCCCCGGCCGTAGCTGGGGGGATCCATCAGAATGCCATCGTAGTGGTTGCCGCGGCGAATTTCCCGCTGAACAAAGCGCAGCGCATCCTCCACAATCCACCGGCAGCTGTTTTCCGGCAGGCCGGAAAGCTCGCGGTTTTCCTTGGCCCACTGCACCATGCCCTTGGCGGCATCCACATGGGTCACATGGGCGCCGGCGGAGGCGCAGGCCACCGTGGCGGCGCCGGTGTAGCCAAACAGGTTCAGCACCTTTACGTCCTTGCGTCCGCTGGCGCGGATCAGGTCGCTCATCCACACCCAGTTGGCGGCCTGCTCCGGGAAAAGCCCGGTGTGCTTGAAGCCGGTGGGACGGACGTAGAACTGCCAGTCCCCATGGGTGATGACCCACCTTTCCGGCAGCTTCTGCAAAAACTCCCACTCGCCGCCGCCACGCTCGGAGCGGTGGTAGTGGGCCTGGGCCTTGCGCCACAGCGCCGGGTTGGCCTTGGGCCAGATGGTCTGGGGATCGGGCCGGCGGAGAATCACATCCCCCCAGCGCTCCAGCTTTTCACCGTCGCCGGTGTCCAGCACTTCATAGTCCTTCCAGGTATCGGCTAAAAACATATCGTCCTCCGAAAAAAGCTACAGGCGGGTAATCACATCGTCGTGCAGCTGAATCATCCTGTCCACCAGCTCCTGGCAGTACAGCCTGTCCAGGCCGGAAAGCGCCGGGTCAAGCTCAATGCATTCCCGCAGGGCAGAGCGGTCGCCCATGGCGGCGCGGGCAGCCAGGCGGTTGGTTTCGTCAATCTCGCCGCAAATTTCCGCCAGGGGCGCAGGCAGCCGGGTGGCATGGGGGCAGGCGCTGCCCTTCTGCAGCGCCAGTCTTGCCTCTATGATAGCACACTTCGCCAGCTGGGGCAACTCTCCATTGTTCAGCCGTGTTACGCCGTCCATGGTCAGGCTGTCGCCACGCAAAAGCGCCAGTGCCAGCTGCATGGGGCGGATGGGCGGCGCCTTGGAAAGCAGCAGCAGCTGAGCCATCATGCCTTCCTTGTCGCCGGCGCCCTTGTCGCCCACGGTGTTCATATACAGGATGCGTTCCTTGCGCTGCTCCACGCTTTCGCCAAAGGCTGGCTCCTCCTCGGGGATGTAGTCCTCCTGGGCAGG
Organism: uncultured Faecalibacterium sp.; assembly: GCA_964391995.1. Lineage (GTDB taxonomy): Bacteria > Bacillota > Clostridia > Christensenellales > Aristaeellaceae > UBA11524. Next base: position 2,247 of record CAYMOM010000124.1, on the reverse strand, counting down.
CAGAAATTCGGCGTGGTCGGTCACATCGCCAATGGCGATAGCCTCGTACCAGTCCAGCCAGCGGCGGGCCAGGCGGCCCAGCTCATCTTTGTGTGCCAGCTGATGCACCCGGGGCAGCAGGTCGCTGCCATGCTGCTTCAGCCCCAGCAGGAAGGCGAAGCCGGGCAGGCCGGCAATGGTGGCCTGCACGTCCTTTTCCTGCACATGGAGCTTCTTGCACAGGGCATCCAGGCCGTTGGCGCCCTTCAGCGGCGTGCGCCCCAGGCCGTAGCAGCGGAAGCCCATTTCTTCAAAAATGGCGGTGGTGCGGGCCACAGGCTGGCCCAGGTTGATCACCAGGGCATGGGGGCAGCTTTCCTGCATGCTTTCGCACAGGGACATGACATTTTCACCCTGGCGCAGGGTGTGCAGAAGACCCTCGATGCCGCCGTTGACCCGGGCCTGGTCGGTCAGACCGGGGTCGTCCTCCTCCGTGCCGGAAAGGGCATCCCTGTCCTGGCGGAAGCGGCTGGCTGCCATGCAGTCGCCGGCGTAAACCACGCAGTCCGCGCCACGGAGCACATCCGCCCGGCAGCCATCGGCGTGCAGGCTGGCGCTCAGACCGCTTTTGGCGATGATCGCCTGGGCGTACCGCTCCAGCACATCCTGCATGGCCTGGTTTTTCTCCTCAATCCACACCTCCGCGGCCTGCTTGCCTGCAAAAAGCAGATCAGCCAGCAGTGTGGGCGTCAAGGCAGGAATGTCCTGCCCAATCAATGCAAACTTCATTCAGCAAACCTCCGCCAAAGGGCGCTGCCCTTTGGAAACCTGCCAGAGGGCGCCGCCCTCTGGACTCCTGCTCAAGGGCGCTGCCCTTGAGAATCCCGCTTAAGGGCTTTCAGCCCTTAAGAATCCCGTTTTTGGTGCACGTTCTTGGGGTATAAGGGAAATGAGGAGGAGGCTCGGGTGGAACCTCCTCCTTGCGTGTTACTGGTGCTTTTTGATGGAAAGAGTGGCCTTCTGGTCGTTGATTTTCCACTCCTGGGTGGTGTAGGAATCATCGGCGGTACCGGCAGCGACGGTGATGGCCAGGGTGCCGTTTTGAATCATGGCTGTGCCGTTTTCAATGGCGGCAGCCAGCTTTTCACCGCAGGTGTAGAGGATGTCGATGCGGTCAGTCACGTCAAAGCCGTTTTCCTTGCGCATGGTCTGCACCTTGCTGATCACCTCGCGGACGTAGCCTTCCTGCACCAGTTCATCGGTCAGGTTGGTGTCCAGCACCACGGTAACGCCGCTGTCCTCCTGGGCCACATAGCCGGGCTTCTGCATGGGGGCAGTCAGCACATCGTCCTTGGAGAGGGTCACGGTGGTGCCGTCAATCTGGAAGCTGACGGTTTCGCCCCGCTCGAAGGCTTCCACCACATCGTTGCCGTCCATGCCGGACAGGTGCTGACCAATCTTGCCCAGCAGCTTGCCATACCTGGGGCCCAGGGTGCGCATCTGGGGCTTGAGCTGATAGGTGGTGAAGTCACGGGCGCTCTGGGTGAACACCACTTCCTTCACGTTCAGTTCGTCCTCGCACAGGGCCTGATAGTCCTCGCTGAAGGCGGCGCCCTTCACATACAGCCGGGCGGCGGGCTGGCGGGTCTTCATGTTAGCCAGGTTGCGGCAGGCGCGGCCCAGCTGCACCACTTCCACCAGGGCCTCCATCTGGGCTTCCATGTCCTTGTCGATGGCGCCTTCGTCCACGGCGGGGAAGTCGCACAGGTGGACGGACTCCACAGCGCCGGGCACGTTGTTCACAACCAGGTTCTGGTAAATCTCCTCCGCCATGAAAGGCACGAAGGGTGCAATGACCTTGCTCAGGGTCACCAGCACATGGTACAGGGTGGCGAAGGCGGCTTCCTTGTCACCGGCCATGCCCTTGCCCCAGAAGCGCTCGCGCCCGCGGCGCACATACCAGTTGGACAATTCGTCCACAAAGTCCTCAATGGCGGCGGCAGGCTCGCACACGCGGTAGGCAGCCAGATCCTCGTCCACCTTGGCAACAAGGCTGTTCAGCTTGGAAAGAATCCACTTGTCCATCAGGCTCTTTTCCACCTTTTCGATGGGGTGAGCCACCGGGTCGAAGCCATCAATCTGGGCATACATGGCGAAGAAGGCGTACACGTTCTGCAGCGTGGCAAGGAACTTGCGCTGGCCTTCCTGCACGGCCTCCTCGGAGAAGCGCTTGGGCAGCCAGGGGGCGCAGGTGGTGTAGAAATACCA
>CAYMOM010000123.1:0-5699 GCA_964391995.1 uncultured Faecalibacterium sp. | reverse complement strand
AATCGCCATGGCGCACCTCTCACTTTGTTTTTTCTTTGGTGCCGGGCAGGCCGTGAACATACAGCTCGCCGCAGGCCGTGTAGGTGGTCATCCGGGTGGAGATTACCGCAATGCCGGCCTCCTCCGCCATTTCAAGGATCTCGCTGCCGGGCAGCTTGCCCCGGGAAAAAACAATGCAGGTAATGTCCAGCATTTCTGCGGTGCGCACCACATGGGGGTTAATCAGGCCGGTGATCAGCACGGTTTTTTCTTTTACAAAGGCCAGCACATCGCTCATCAGGTCGGAGCCGCAGGCCGTGTCCACAGGCTGATCCAGCATGTCCTCGCCATAGAGCACGGTGCCCTCAACAATTGTCATCACATCGCGAATGGTCAAGGTGTATTCCTCCTCTGTCTTGTGCAGTTATTCCATCAATGCTTCCCGCAGGCCGCAGCTTTCGTCAAACAGGGCCATGGCCTGCAGCTTCATGGCGGCGGACAGCGCCGTGGCGCCCTCCGCCTTGGCGATGACGGCATACTTCTGATCCCAGGCATCCGCCATGGAAAGTTCCATGCGCAGCAGCTCGGGATATGGTTGGGTGAACCGTGCCCTGGCGGTTTCCCGCCACAATCGCACCTGCTCATCCAGGGCCTGTGCCACGGAAAGGGTCTCCGCCAGTGTGCGTTCGCCGCTGTCCAGCAGGGCCGCGCCGTCCCGCAGGGCCGCGCTGGCATTTCCCAGCAGGGAAAGGCCCGCCTCCGCCACATCCACCTGGCCTGCCGCGCCCGTCAGCCGAAGGGATAGCGCCGGGCATACCCAGGTGTGCAGAAAGGTTTCCACCTCCTGATTCACCCGCAGGCGCTCCCGCACGGCCTGGGCGTCCTCCTTGCTGCCGTAGCAGGCGATGTACACCCGCCACTTATCCCCATCCTGGTTCACATAGCCGGGCGCGCCCCGCCCGGCATAGGTATCACGGTTTTCCGCCGCCGACTCCCCGGTGGAGTAAATGCCCGTCTGTATGGCATACCACTGAACCTCTTCCAGGGCAATCTCCCGGGCCTCCACGGTTTCATCATAGGCCGCCGCCACCGGTGTTGCCGTGGGCGCAGGCAGCAGATCCGCCTGCATTCCGCCGCTGTGCTGCCTTACCGCCACGCCCAGTGCCGCCAGCACCAAAACCGCCGCCGCCATCACCCTGCGGAGGATGGCTCGTCCCCTTGCACGCTTGTACATGCGTCTTTCCACACGCCCCATGCCCATCGCCTGCCTTTCAGGGAAGGCTATGCCGGGGGTGTGCATTTCATGCCGATGATCTTTCTTCCATTATAAACGAAACCCCTGTTCCTGGCAACAGGAAAAACAAAAAAGGGCGCCTCTTCGCCCCGTAATTCTGCCCGCAATGTACATAGTTTTGTACATAGTTGAACGGGTTTTGCCCAATTTTACAAGATTCACCATAAACAAAAACCCTTGCAAACCGTTGATTTGCAAGGGTTTCCACGTCTGGGTGAGAAGATTCGAACTTCCGGCCTCTTGAACCCCATTCAAGCACGCTACCAAACTGCGCCACACCCAGATATGCTTTTCGCTCGCGCTTTCCAGCGAACGAATACGATTATAGCACGGGCGCAAACGCTTGTCAAGCGCTTTTTCAATTTCTTTTGACATTTTCTCATCCGGCCTTCTGCCGGGCGACTTGCATTCGCAGGCCGGGTGCTGTATAATGAAAAAGCTGAGTGTTTCATTTTCGACCCACGCAAAGGAGATGGAGTTCATGCCCACGGATATCGAGATTGCCCAGGCTGCCGCACCCCGCAAGATTGAGGAGATTGCCCGCCAGGCAGGCATCCCTGCCGATGCCCTTGTTCCCTATGGACGCTACATTGCCAAGGTGGATCCCATGCAGGTTCCTGCCCGCCAGCGCAAGGCCAAGCTGATTCTCGTAACCGCCATCAACCCCACACCCGCCGGCGAAGGCAAGACCACCGTTTCCGTGGGCCTTGCCGATGGCATGACCAAGCTGGGCAAAAAAGCTATGCTGGCCCTGCGGGAACCTTCCCTGGGCCCGGTGTTTGGCATGAAGGGCGGTGCCACCGGCGGCGGATACGCCCAGGTGCTGCCCATGGAAAACATCAACCTGCATTTTACCGGCGACCTGCACGCCATTACCGCCGCCAACAACCTGCTGGCTGCCATGGTGGACAACCACATCCAGCAGGGCAACAAGCTGGGCATCGACCCCCGCACCGTCACCTGGCGGCGCTGCCTGGACGTGAACGACCGCCAGCTGCGCTCTATCGTCAGCGGCCTGTGCGGCAAGGCCAACGGCATGCCCAGGGAGGACGGCTTTGACATTACCGCCGCCAGCGAGGTAATGGCGGTGTTCTGCCTGGCCCAGGACCTGCAGGACCTGAAAGCCCGCCTGGCCCGGCTGCAGGTGGCCCGCACCTATGCCGGCACGCCTGTTACCGCCGGGGACATCCATGCAGAGGGCGCCATGACCGCGCTTCTCCGGGATGCCATTCAGCCGAACCTGGTGCAGACCATTGACGGTACACCCTGCCTGATGCACGGCGGCCCCTTTGCCAATATTGCCCACGGCTGCAACTCCGTTATCGCCACCAAAACCGCCATGAACCTGGCGGATTATGTGGTGACCGAGGCCGGCTTCGGCGGCGACCTGGGCGCTGAAAAGTTCCTGGACATCAAGTGCCGCCAGAGCGGCCTGTGGCCCGATGCCATTGTTGTGGTTGCCACCGTCCGTGCGTTGAAGCACCACGGCGGCTGCCCCAAGGATCAGCTGGCAGTTGAAGGCGTTGACTACCTGCGCAAGGGTCTGGCCAACCTGATGGCCCACATCGACCATGTGAAGAACGTGTGGAAACGCCCGGTGATTGTTGCCATGAACCGCTTCATCACCGATACGGATGCCGAAATGGCGGCGCTCCGTTCTGCCTGTGAAGAGGCTGGTGCGCCTGTGGAGCTGTGCGATGGCTGGGCCCGTGGCGGCGCCGGCGTAACCGAGCTGGCGGAGCTGGTCTGCCGCACGGTGGATGCCCAGCAGCCTGCCGAGCCTTCCTTCACCTATACGGATGATATGTCCCTGGCGGACAAGATTACCGCCGTGGCCCAGCGCATTTACGGCGCAAAGGATGTGGCCTTTGCCGGCACCGTGCTTAAGCAGCTTTCCAAACTGGAGGATGAGGGCTGGGGCCGCTGCCCGGTGTGCATTGCCAAAACCCAGTATTCCTTCTCCGATGATCCCAAGGCCCTGGGTGCGCCCACCGGCTTCACCCTGCACATCCGCAGCGTGCGGCTCAGCGCAGGCGCAGGCTTTGTGGTGGCTTTTGCTGGTGACATCATCGCCATGCCCGGCCTGCCCCGGGTCCCCGCCGCCGAAGCCATCGACGTGAACGAAGCCGGGCAGATCGTGGGCCTGTTCTAAGAGGGACGAGGCAGAGGGCGCTGCCCTCTGCACTCCCGCTTAAGGGATTTCATCCCTTAAGAATCCCTTTCGGCGTGCGTGTTGCGTGCACCAGCCAAGAAGGGGTCACGGCGCATGATGGATGCGCCGTGACATGGGAAAGTTACTTGAGCTCCATCCGGGAGGAAGGTGGGCGAGCGCAGCGAGGTCGGAAGGAGAATGCGTGTGCACTGCTGCATTATCCAACGTTCAACGCCGCTGTTGCCCCTTACGCCGACCACCACAAGGAGGAATTTCCATGTACCACATTGGCGCCATCCTCATCATCGCTGTGGGGCTTCTCATGGCGCTGTCCCCCAACACCTGGTGGGAGATAACCGAAAGCTGGAAATCCAACGGCACCGAAGCCTCCGACTCCTACATCACCCGCACCCGCTGGGAAGGCATCTTCGGCGCTGTCGTTGGCGCAGTCTGCCTGCTATTTCTGATTTTTAATAAAGGATGAAACACACATGGAATGGGTTGAAATTACCGTACACACCACCACCCTGGGCGCTGACATGGTGTCTGAGGCGCTGATTCTCCACGGCTCCGCCGGCACCATGGTGGAAGACCGGGCCGACATTCCCGATCCCAGCAAGCCCAACGGCATTTGGGAAATCATTGATCCCAACCTGGTCAACACCCTGCCGGAGGATGTGCTTGTCCACGCCTGGTTTGAGCCGGATGCCTCCTTTGCCGAGCGTATGCAGGCTCTCTCCGCCCACCTGGAGGAGATCCGCCGGGCCGTGCCTGACCTGGACATGGGCACCCTGGCCGTTGATACCCTCAACGTGAAGGACGAGGACTGGGCAGAGGTGTGGAAGAAGTTCTACAAGCCTTTCCGTGCCGGCAAAGCCCTGGTGGTGAAGCCCACCTGGGAGCACTACGATGCCCAGCCCGGGGACAAGATTATCGAGATCGACCCTGGCATGGCTTTCGGCAGCGGCACCCATGAAACCACTGGCATGTGCCTGGCGCTGCTGGAGGAAGTGGTGCAGCCCGGTCAGCGGGTGATTGACGTGGGCACCGGCAGCGGCATTCTGGCCATCGGCGCGGCGCTGCTGGGCGCCAGGGATGTGCTTGCCACGGACATCGACCCCACCGCCGTCCGCGTGGCCCGTGAAAACGTGGAGCACAACCACCTGGAAGGCACCGTCACCACCCTGGAAGGCAACCTGCTGGATGCAGTGGACGCCACCTGTGACATTTGCGTTGCCAACATCATTGCCGATGTCATCTGCATGTTCGCCGCACCCCTGAATGACCACATTGTCCCCGGCGGTCTATTCATCTGCTCCGGCATCATCAAGGAGCGGGAGCAGGATGTGCAGGATGCCCTGATTGCCGCAAACTACACCATTCTCAGCATCCGCCGCAAGGGCGAATGGGTAGCCATGCTGGCCCGGAGGCACGCCTGATGCACCGCTTCTACGCTGACGAGGGCGGCATTGCAGACGGCTTTGTCCGCCTGAACGAGGAAGACGCTCACCATGCTCAGCGGGTTTTACGCATGCGCGTTGGCGAAGCGGCCCACATCTTCTGCGATCAGCGCCGCTATGCTGCCGAGATTGCCTCCATGGATGATGGGGTCACCCTGCGCATTCTGCAGGAACTTCCCTCCACCGAGGCGGCGCTGCGCATCACCCTGTACCAAGGCCTGCCCAAGGCGGACAAAATGGAGCTGATTGTGCAGAAGGCCGTGGAACTGGGCGCAGCCTGCGTGGTGCCCGTTGCCATGGGCCGCTGTGTGGTGCAGCTGAATGCCAAGGACGGCGCGAAGAAGCAGGAGCGCTGGCAGAAGATCGCCCGTGAGGCCTGCAAGCAGTCCGGCCGGTGCGTAATGATGCCGGTGGAAGCGCCCATCCCCTTCAAGGAGCTTCTCCGCCGCCTTCCGGAGCACGCTGCGTCCATCGTTCCCTGGGAAGATGCCCAGGGGTATTCCCTGGCCCGCTTCCATCAGGAACACCCCCAACTGCAGGATGTAGCCATCGTCATCGGCCCGGAAGGTGGCATGTCCCCGGAAGAGGTCGCCCAGATGCAGCAAGCCGCCTGCCGCCCCGTAACCCTGGGCCCGCGCATTCTCCGCACGGAAACCGCCGGCCTGGCTGCCATCAGTGCGCTGATGTGCCTGTATGGCGACATGGAATAGCTTGGAGCCGTGAATCCCATTGAACACCGCTCTGCCTTCCACATAGCAGGGCATGCGCCGAAGGTTTCCAAAGGGCGATCGGAAAGCCCTTTGGTCGCCTCCGC
>CAYMOM010000122.1:0-5853 GCA_964391995.1 uncultured Faecalibacterium sp. | reverse complement strand
CACAGCAAGGCATGCGCCGAAGGTTTCCAAAGGGCGATCGGAAAGCCCTTTGGTCGCCTCCGCAGAGGCGAATTCTCCGCAATCAATAGATTGGAGCCGTGAATCCCATTGAACACCGCCGCCTTTCACACAGCAAGGCATGCGCCGAAGGTTTCCAAAGGGCGATCGGAAAGCCCTTTGGTCGCCTCCGCAGAGGCGAAATCTCCGCAATCAATAGATTGGAGCCGTGAATCCCATTGAACACTGCTGCCTTCCACACCTTGGGCTGCAAGGTGAACCAATACGACACCCAGGCCATGCTGGAATTGTTCCGGGCCGCAGGCTACACCATCGTCCCTTTTTCTGAAAAAGCGGATGTGTATGTGCTGAACACCTGCACCGTCACCGGCACTGGGGACAAGAAGTCCATGCAGATCACCCGCCGCCTGCGCCGTGAGCACCCGGAGAGTCAGATTATCCTGTGCGGCTGCCTTGCCCAGCGCAAGGGTGATGAGCTGCTGTCCACCGGCGCCAGGCTGATTCTCGGCACTCAGCGCCGGGGTGAGGTGGTTGCGCTGCTGGAGCAGGCCGTGCGGGAAAACCGGCAGATCTGCGCCGTGGACGCGCTGACCACCGCCACACCCTTTGAAACCCTGTCCATTGCCGACCAGGAGGAGCACACCCGGGCCGCCATGAAGATTCAGGAAGGCTGCAGCAACCACTGCACCTACTGCATCATTCCCAGCGTCCGCGGGCCTATCCGCTCCCGGCCTTTGGCAGACATTGCCGCCGAGGCCAAGCGCCTGGCAGATGCCGGCTTTAAGGAAATTGTGCTGACGGGCATCCACCTGAGCAGCTACGGCCGCGACCTGAACGACGGCTCCACCCTGCTGGATGCCATCCAGGCCGTGCAGGACACGGAAGGCATTCTCCGCATCCGCCTGGGAAGCCTGGAGCCTACCATTGCCACGGAGGCATTCGCTGCCCGCCTGGCCCGGATGGACAAGGTTTGTCCTCAGTTTCACCTGGCGCTGCAGTCCGGCAGCGATACCGTGCTGGCCCGCATGGCCCGGCGCTACAACACCCGCATGTACCTGACCGCCGTGGACAACCTCCGTGCTGCCTTCCCCCGCGCGGCCTTCACCACCGATGTGCTGACGGGCTTCCCCGGGGAAACGGAGGAGGAATACCAGCAAACCCGCCGCATGATTGAAACCGTAGGCTTTGCAAAGATTCACGTTTTCCCCTATTCCCAGCGTGAAGGCACCAAGGCCGCCGTCATGCCCGGTCAGCTGTCCAGCGTCCTGAAGGAGCAGCGTGCCCGGGAGCTGATTGCCCTGGGCGAGGCCACGGCCCGAAGCTATCAGGAGAGCTGGCTGAACTGCATGGCCCCCGTGCTGCTGGAAGACCGGGACGCCGAAGGCCGCTGGCTGGGATACACCCCGGAATACATTCAGGTTTCCCTGGCAGACTGTCCTGCCTGCCGCAGCGGCGCCATGCTGAATGTGCGGCTGACCGCCTTCACCCCCGATGGGATGACAGGCGAGATGGTATAAGAAAGGATGCTTGCTATGAACGATTGCCTGTTTTGCAAAATCATCGCCGGTGACATTCCCTCCGCCAAGGTTTATGAGGACGAATTCGTCTACGCCTTCCGGGACATCAACCCCCAAGCGCCCACCCATGTGCTGGTGATTCCCAAGGACCACATTGCCGGCATGGCTGCCATTGATCAGGCGGACGATGCCACACTTGCTGCCTGCCTGCGGGCCTGCCGCCAGGTGGCCCGGCTGGAAGGTTTGACCGCTGGTGGCTTCCGCGTGGTGTCCAATTGCGGCGACAATGCCTGCCAAAGTGTTCATCACCTGCACTTTCATGTGCTGGGCGGCCGCCAGCTGACGGAAAACATGGCCTGAACATGCACTTTTCAAAAAAACTTTCAGAAAATACCTCGTTCCCCTATTGACGCGCAGGGGGAAAAAAGCTATAATAGTCATACGGTTCGCCATCCGTCCGTCTTAGCCGGCTGATGTCAAGGCGAGATGAGCGAGAGGAGGGATAACAGTGTCCGAGGTACGAGTCCGCGAGAATGAATCTCTGGAGAGTGCGCTCAAGCGTTTTAAGCGGCAATGTGCCCGCAGCGGCGTCATTCAGGAGGTTCGCAAGCGCGAGCATTACGAAAAGCCCAGCGTGAAGCGCAAGAAGAAGGCTGAAGCCGCACGCAAGCGCAAGTACTAATTTTGTACGGAATGCCCTTCCCCATGGCGGGAAGGGTTTTTTCTTTGCCCATCGTTATTCATTTACAATGGTAGCAGCCTGCCTTTTCCCGCTGATTCGGCAGCTTTCACGCACTTTTTCATGAAAAATTCACCTGGTAACCCCTTGCGGATTTTTCTTTCATTTGGTATACTGTTCCTATCATCCAAGGAAAAAGAAGAGGGATTCATGAAATATTGCTTTCAATTGCTTCATCACGCTAATATACGTTATCAAGAATCGCTGAACCTTCTTGGTGCAGCCGAGCTTTCTGCCATTCTTCAAGCCATGGACATCCATGCACCCGTTGCCCAGCAAACCATCGGCGGTGCGCCTTTTCTTTGCTTTGATGCACCCGCAATGTCCCCTGCCCAGCTGGCCCAATGCGCCCGTCACAGCGCCCTGGCCTTCTTCTCCACAGAGGAAGGCGGCCTGCTGCGCCCCATGGATGTTTCCCGCAGCGATTATCTCCCCAGGGATCTGGCGGAGGTTCTCAAATACAAGGGCAAGACCAGTGCCACCTTCACCCACATGATGATCAACCTGGCACGCACAGCCAGCCCTGTGTTTGATGCGCAGACGCCACCCACCGTGCTGGATCCCCTTTGCGGCAGGGGTACCACCCTTTTTGTGGCGCTGCAGCAGGGCATGAACAGCGTGGGCATGGATATGGATCGCCGCGACCTGAAGGAGGCCGCCGACTACCTGAGCCGCTACCTGCAATTCCACCGGCTGAAGCACAGGCTGGAGCAGGGTGCCTGCACCGCCAGGGGGCAGAGCATCCCCGATGCACTCTACACCCTGGCCAGCAGCAAGCAGGCCTTTCAGGCCAAGGACACCCGCAGCCTTCGCCTGCTGCTGGGCGACACGGGCTGCATCGGTCAATTGATGAAGAAAACACCTGCCGATTTGCTGGTCACCGACCTGCCTTATGGCGTGCAGCACGCGCCCCAGGCCGGACACCGGCCGGAAAACTTTGCCGGCATGCTTCGCCGGGTGCTGCCTGCCTGGCACGATGCCCTGAAGCCCGGCGCCGGTGTTGCCATCAGCTTCAACAGCCTGACCCTTTCCCGGCAAACCCTGGCGGAGCTGCTTTCCGCCGCCGGGTTCACCCCCCGGGAAGACCCGCCCTACACCCACCTGGAGCATTTTGTGGAGCAGGCCGTCACCCGGGATGTGGTGATTGCCAGCCGAGATTAACCCTTTATTTCCTTTATGTGATTGATATTAGGAGGCTATTCCCTTGACAATGCAAGACCTGAATGCAAAGACTGTTCTTGAACTGCGAAAGCTGGCAAAGGAAAACGGCGTGAAGCTGGGTGCCGGCGTATCAAAGGCCGACATTGTGGCCAAGCTGTTCGCCGTCCTGGCGGATGAAGCGCCCCAGACCGAGGTGCCTGCACAGCCGGAAGCGCCAGCCCAGCCCCAGTTCAAGGCCGCCTGGCACAATCCTGCGCCGCGCTATAGCAGCAAGCCTGCTTATCAGGCACCGGCGTATTCCCCCCGCCCGGCCTGGCAGAACAGCCAGTCCGCCCGCCCCGGGATGGATCAGCGCCCTGCAGCGCCCCGGCCCAGCAGCTACACTCGCTTTGGGCCTGCCGCTGCCCAGGAGCCTTCCGCCCCGGAAGCCCGGGAGGAGTATCGCCCCTATCGCAGCGAGCAGCGGCCTGGCTTTGGCCCAGGCGGCGAGCGCCGGCCCGCCTACAGCGATGGCCCCCGCGCCAGCTATGGCGTGAAGGAGGAAGTGCCCTATTCCCGGAGCTTCGCCGGCACCCGCCCAGCCTATCAGCCCCGGGAGCAAGCGCCCTATTCCCCCAGGGAGCAGGCACCTTTGCAGCCCCAGGACAATGGCGCCAACCCCGGCGTGAACGAGCTGCTGGCTGCCGGCACCTGCGAAGACGGCTGCGGCGTGCTGGAGCTGCACCCGGATGGCTACGGCTTTCTGCGTTCGGAACACTTTCTGCCCTCTGCCAAGGATATTTATGTTTCCATGGCACAGATTCGCCGCTTTGCCCTGCGCACCGGCGACAGGGTTTCCGGCAAGACCCGCCCGCGGCGGGACGGCGACAAATACACCGCCATGCTGTACATCACCGAAATCAACGGTCAAACGGTGGAAGAGGCACAGGCCCGGCCCAGCTTTGAGGAGCTGACCCCCATTTACCCCACCCGCCGCATTGACCTGGAAGCCCGTCAGGGTGAACCCCTTGACGACATGCGCCTGATCGACCTGATTGCTCCCCTGGGCTTTGGGCAGCGCGGGCTGATTCTCTTCCCCCAGGCTGCTGATAAGACCACCATGCTGCAGCACTTTGCCAATGTGATCAGCGCCAATCACCCCCAGACGGAGGTTTTTGTGCTCTTGGTGGACGAAACCCCGGAGGATGTGACCCTCTTCCGTGAGCAGGTTGGCTGCACCGTGCTGGCCTCTACCTTCGACCAGCCGCCGGAAACCCACCTGCGCCTGGCTGATATGGTGCTGGAGCGTGCACAGCGCCTGGTGGAGCTTGGCAAGGATGTGGTGCTGATTGTGGACAGCCTGACCCGCCTGGCAAAGATTTACCCCGCCGGCGGCATCCAGCAGGGCCAGAGCATTGTGAATCCCACCAGCCTTTTCCGGGCCAAGAAGCTCTTTGGCGCAGCCCGCTGCCTGAAGGAAGGCGGCAGCCTGACCATCATCGGCGCCATGGCCTGCGGCACCAAGGTGGACGACAGCATTGTGCAGGAGTTCAAGGGCACCGCCAACATGGAGCTGACCCTGGATGCTGCGCTGGTCACTGCCGGCGTTGTGCCGCCCATTGACCTGCAGCTCTCCGGCACCAAGCGGGCCGAGGCGCTGCTGAATGATGCGCAGATCGAAGGTCTGCGCCTGGTGCGCAATATGCTGGGCACCACTCGCAGCAGCACCGCCATCCCCCAGATTCTTTCCCTGATGAACAAAACCGATTCCAACGATGCCTTCCTGGCCAAGTTTAAGGACTGGATGTCCCTGATGAGCAAATCCCGCTAAAGTTGGGGATTGAAGCCGGGCCGGCAAAGTGGTATACTACGGGTATGGAGCCAAATTGTAAGGAGGAGAAACCAATGAAGAAGTTCCTGGCTGATTTCAAAAAGTTTGCTCTGCGCGGCAACGTGCTGGATATGGCTGTCGGCGTCATCATCGGCGGCGCGTTCACCGGCATTGTTACCTCCCTGACCGCCAATTTCATCAACCCGCTGCTCAGCTTCATCATGACGGGCGGCCCCGGTGTGGATGCCAACGGCGTGGTGTGGACGGCTGGCGGTGCCATCAGCGCCTTCCTGACCACGGTGATCAACTTCGTCATCACGGCATTTGTGCTGTTCTGCCTGATCCGCGCCATGAACAAGATTATGTCCATCGGCAAAAAGCCTGCCGAGCCCGCTGCCCCCACCACCAAGAAGTGCCCCCATTGCTGCAGCGAAATCGCCATCGAGGCCACCCGCTGCCCCCATTGCACCAGCGAGCTGAAGTAAGTCGCACGCGTTTCCGGGCGTCCCGTTCTGGGGCGCTCTTTTTTCGTATGCAAAAGCCCACCAGCGTTTCTAGACCGCCCCAGAATATACGGACTGCTGGGAAAAGGCCCCTATGTAAGAAAG
>CAYMOM010000121.1:0-5919 GCA_964391995.1 uncultured Faecalibacterium sp. | reverse complement strand
CCCTGCTGGAAAAGGTGGAGCAGGTGGTGCGGCTGATCCGCTCCAAGGGCGTGGGGGTGTATTTCATCACCCAGTCCCCGGCGGATGTGCCCATGAGCATTCTGGGGCAGCTGGGCAACCGCATTCAGCATGCCATGCGGGCCTATACGCCCCTGGATCAGAAGGCGGTAAAGGTAGCCGCGCAGACCTTCCGCACCAACCCGGATTTCGACACGGAGGAGGCCATCACCCAGCTGAAGACCGGCGAAGCGCTGGTATCCTTCCTGGATGCCCAGGGTGCGCCCGGCGTGGTGGAGCGGGCCACCATTCTCCCGCCCCAGTCCTTCATGAACGCCATTGATGACGGCCTGCGCCGCACCTTCATCGAAACCAGCGCCTTCTATGGCGTGTACGATGAGCCGGTGGACAGGCAGAGCGCCTATGAAATGCTGGTGTCCGCCTTCCAGAAGGAGCAGGCGCCGGTGCTGCAGCCGGCCCAGGTGCAGGTTTCCACCCTGCAGCCTGCGGCAGCCAAGCCACAGGGCTTTATGGTGTATGATCCCGCCACCGGCACCTATACCCAGCGCCAGCTGGACATGACCGCGCCGGCCCAGCCCCAGGCCCAGCAGATGCCTGTGATGGTCTACAATGCCGCTACCGGCCAGTATACCCAGCAGATGATGGCCATGCAGCTTGACCCGGCTACCGGCAATTACGTTGCCGTGCAGCCTGCACCGGCAGCGCCTGCCGTGGATGCCAGGGAGGCTGAAAAGCAGCGCAAGGCTGCCGAAAAGGCCGAGAAGGAGCGCAAGGCCGAGGAGCGCCGCCAGCGTGCAGACGAGCTGCGGGAAGAGCGGGCCGAACGTGCCCGGAAGAATGATTCCGTGCTGGGGCGGGTGAAGAACACCGCCATTTCCACCGCCAGCCGGGAGGTTACCCGGCAGATCACCCGGGGGATCATGGGCTCCATTTCCAGCCTGTTTGGCGGAAAAAAGTAAATCGCAGCGCATAAGGGGAGCGGGCGCAGGCCTGCTCTCCTTTTTATAGGAATTTTTTTTGGAAAATGCCAGGCAACTTGCAGGAAAAGGGGCGTGCTGCGTCAAATAAAATCAGTTAAGAAACTTGTATCCTTTTGCTGATCAGTTCGGCCTTCGGGCCTGGGAGGTATTATCATGAAGAAGCTTGCTGTTGCTCTGCTGGCTCTCTGCACCGTGCTGATGCTGGCATTTCCGGCTATGGCAACGACGACGCTGGAAACTGCCTTGGCGGAATGGGAAGACGGAGATTCGATCAAACTGGTGGAGGATGTCACCCACGAGGGGGACATCAATTTGACAACAGCGGGAACGTATACCATTGACCTGAACGGCCACAAACTGACCGTGAAGGGCAATATGACCATTGGCGAGGGCGTGACACTGGTATTGGCGGAGTCCAGCTCTAGCTGGGGCCAGCTGCTTGTCATAGATGGTGACAACAATACCAAGCACGCTCTGACCGTGAACGGCACTTTGAATGTAGAAAAGTCGCAAGTCGAGGTACATGGCGATGTAGATGTAGGTGCAACCGGCAAGCTTTCCGGCGGTACCTATATAAGCGAAAAAGTAGGTTCTGAAGGATCGGAACGGTATACACGGGTTTCCGTCAACAAGGGCACAATCGAACACGGAAGGATCGGCCTGCTGGACGATCAGGGCGGCAACTGCCGGGATGAAGTGGCTGTCGATATGCTCGTTGTGCGCACCGGTAGCGAGATGCTGGCAGCCATGAAGAACACGAAAGTTGCCGGCGCATGGCTGGCTGACAGCTTCACTGCAGAGAAAGACGGCGATACGATTCGCTTGATGCAGAATAACGGCTTCACCATCGACCTGAACGGCAAAACCCTGAAAATTGAGGCGCGAGAAGTTCTGCCGGCTGAGAATAACAGTCTTCATGTGAAGGACAGCAGCACCACAAAGGGCAGCCTGGAGCTGGTGGGTGACACCAAACTGACTCTGGCTAACACCAACACCCTTACCGCTGAAGGGGATGTAACCATTGCAGGTCATGTCAGAGTGTTCGGCGGCACACTGAAGGGCGGCAAATACACGGGGCTGGTAGAAACCAGTACCGGTAGTAAAATTGAAGGCACTGAAAGCGACCCCACACACATTGCCCTGCTGCGCCTGGATGGGGGCAACGTGGATTATACCAACACCACGGTTGACCAGTTGTACGTGAGTAACTATGCCCAGTTCAATGCTGCCATCGACAACAACAAAGTGGGCGGCGTGGTGGCGGATGGCTCTTTTGCCGATACGGAAAACATGCGGAGCAGCTACGCCATCAGCCGGGATTTCACCATCAACACCAATGGCACGTCTAGCATGTCGTTCCTTCCCAAGGAAACCAAGATTTCCGTGGCGGATGGAAAAACCCTGAAGCTGATAAACGACCCCAAATCTGGTTCGGGCGGCTGCGCTGTTTATGCGGGCATCCAGCTGGGTGGTACAGCCAAACTGGCACTGGCGGGGGACCTCCAGCTGTCCGGCATGGTGTCCCTGGGCAGCAGTGACACTGTTAACGCTGCCATCACCCGCACAGCCTATGCCGCTGACCCCACATACCCCCGCATCATCAGGCTTGGTGTGAAAACCGGGGCCCAGCTGGAAGACGCCCAGAACTGCGACTATGCCGAATACATTTGCCTGGACTCCGATGACAGCACCTTCCAGGTGGATGGCAATCTGGAATTTACAAAACAAAGAGTGTATGAGCTGAACGGTCACGACCTAAAGGTGACTGGTGACATTGCTGTGTCTGACGAAAATTTCTACATACTTGCTGGAAAGACAAAACAGACCATTACTGCCAATAAGATTACCGTTACCAGAGGAGCCGACCTGACCATCGAAGCCAACACTGCCAAAGACGTGACCGTCAATGCGCCGGTGGAAATCACCGAGAATGGCAATTCCCTGAGCGGCAATGCATTTTACACCAAGCGTGTGATCTTTGATGGCGGCGACAAAGTTGTGCAGGGCCATTTCAAGGAGCTGGAGCTGCTGAGCGGCAATGTATATGAGATCACCGCAGAAACCATGATCGTCCGCAACGCTGCAGGCATGAGAGCCGCCGTGCTTTCGGGGAATAATGTCGGCCTGGTGTGCCTGGAAGGCGATTTTTCCATGGACGATGTGGTGTGCGAGGAATATGTAGGCCATTGGGAACGGCTGCCCAACAAGCTGTATTGCCCCCTGGATCTGAACGGTCACACCATTTCCGGCAGTGATCCGGTGGCTGCCCTGATCCTGATCGCCGATGACGAGAACACCACCATTTTGAAGGATTCCAAGGGCACAGGCGCCATCACCGGCCCTATACGGGTGGATAAGGGCCAGGTGGATTCTTCCGTTCTGGAGACGGTCGGCTTCCAGCTGGGCTTTGAAAAGGGCAGCGCCTATGATGCGGACGAAAACCCCGCGCCTGCGGCCCAGAGCCTTATCCGCGGCCAGAAGGCCACCCGCCCCGCCGACCCCAAGGCCAAAGACCCCGTCACCGGGAGCCCCCTGACCCTGGAGGGCTGGTTCCGGACGGACACGGGCGCTGCGCATAGTTTCACTGCCCCTGTGCTGGAAAGCCTGACCCTTGCGGCCCGGTGGAACGGCTGCGTACTGGTCAGCAATACCCAGGAACTGAAGGCTGCCCTGGCCAGCGCCGGCGGCAAGACCATTATGCCCACCTGCAGCTTCGCCCTGACGGAGAACCTGACAACCAGCGGCGATACCCGCCTGAACACCCAGGCCTTTGCCCTGAACGACAGCGAATACAGCCTGACGGTGGCTGCAGGCCATACCCTGCACTTCAGGGCAGGCATGAATGAGAACCTGAAACTGGTGATTGCCGGCAAGCTGAAGGGCATCGGCTCCGATGCCCCGACTGTAGCCGGTGATGTGACGGTGGAAAGCGGCGCCAAGCTGGAGGAAGGCGACTTCTTTGGCAAGGTGACGGTGAAGGAAGGCGGCAGCATTGCCGGCGGCGCCTTCAGCGGCACAAGCGGCGGCACGGTTACCAACAGCGGCACCATCACCGGCGGCAAGCTGGACTGCCCTGTGACCAACACCCAGACCGGCGTGATTGATATGCCCCAGGGTGTTGCGGAGCACTACATTGCCGGCGCGGTAACCAACAGCGGCACCATCAAGGGCGGCAGCTTCCTCGGTGCGGTGGAAAACGTGGACGGCACCATTGAGGACGGTGACTTCTGCGCTGCGGAGCAGACGGTGGTCAACGGTGAAAGCGGCACCATCAAGGGCGGCAGCTTCTCCGTTGCCGTCCAGAACAAGGGCACCATCACCAGTGGCACCCAGACCCCCGCATTTGCCAACTGCACCCTGATCAACAACGGCACCATCACCGGCGCCAGCTTCGGCACCAATGCAGCGGTGCAGAACCGCGGCACCATCTCTGCTGGAATGAAGGACGGCGTGCCCACCGTGAAGGCCGAAGGCGAAGGCTGCCAGGTATCGAACTACGGCACCCTGCAGGGCGATGTGCACTTCGGCAGCAAGGCCACGCTGAACAATATGACCGGCGGCATTGTGGCGGGCGGCACCTTTGACGCAGATGCCGTGGTGGGAGAAATGCGCGGCATCATCAAGGCCGGCACCTTCGAATGCCCGGTGGACAACCAGGGCACCATCACCCGCCTGAACGAAACCACCGAGCCGGTTTTCCGCGGCAAGGTGACCAACGGCGGCTCCATTGAGCATGGTGTGTTCTATGGCGATGTGACCACCGAAGGCGGCATGGAGGAAAATTCCGCCCTGGTGGAAATTACCCTGCTGCCCGGCACCGGCGCCACCTATGAGGGCGACACCACCCTGAAGATCCTGAAGGGCCAGTCCATCGCCAGCGACCGCGGCACGGACAAAACCCCCGGCCTGCCCAACTATTCCGGCAGCGGACTGCTCTGCCTGGGATGGTTCAAGGCGGACGGCGATCCTGCGTCCTACACGGAAAGCATTCTTGAACCTCTCACCCTGGAAGCCCGCTGGGACGGCGCGGCCCGGGTGTCCAGCGCCAAGGAGCTGCAGGAGGCCCTGGACGCCGGCGAGGATAACATCATCGTTGTGGAGAGCTTCCCCCTGGATACCACTGTGACCATCCCCGAGGGCAGGCAGATTATCATTGCCACCCTGGAGGGTGCGAGCATCACCCCCGCAGAGGGCGGGCAGCTGGTGGTCAGCCAGGGCGCATCCCTGACCCCCACCGGCAATATCAGCTGCCATATTCTGAACAAGGGCACCCTGAAGGCCGGCACCTTTGGCGCGGAAGGCGTGGACTCCACCCTGACCAACCAGGGCACCATTGAGGGCGGAACCTTTAACTGCCAGGTGGACAATGATCCCCAGGGCCGCGTGAAGGGCGGCACCTTCCGGCGGAAGGTCACCAACAAGGGTACCATTGACGAGGGCGACTTTGCCGGCGATGTGGACAACAGCGGCAATATCAACGGCGGCAACTTTGAACAGGTTGCCAACAGCGGCACCATGGATGGCGGCACGGTCAACGGCACGGTGGAAAACACCGGCACCATCACCGGCGGCACGGTGAAGGGCACCACCAACAACCACGAGGGCGGCACCCTGAAGGGCGGCACCTTTGAAGGCGATGTGAACAACGAGGCCGGCGCGGTTATTTCCGGCGGTCTGTTCCAGGGCCAGGTGACCAACAAGGGTCAGGTGCTGGATGATGCCTGCGCTGTCATCACCCTGGACACGGACGGCGGTCAGCCCGGCGCACCCCTGAAGGTGCTCCGCGGCCAGAAGGCCGAAAAGCCTGCCGCCCCCGTGAAGGAAGGCAGCACCTTTGCCGGCTGGTACAACGGCGAAACGGCGTACGACTTCACCGCGCCTGTCACTGCTGACATGACTTTGGTAGCCAAGTGGGCGGAGA
>CAYMOM010000120.1:0-5973 GCA_964391995.1 uncultured Faecalibacterium sp. | reverse complement strand
TCTCCGGCACGCCGGGCAGGAGCATCTTCCCCGCATGGTCGCAGAACATGAACACAAGGGCAATCACCTTCAGCCAGCCGGTGGCTGTGTTGCCTGCAAGCTTTTTCTCCATCATGCAGCCTCCTTCAGCAGGATATGGCACAGTATAGCACGATTTCAGGCCCCATTCAAGCCAAGTTCATCCACCCTTCACCAAAGGCGGCTAGGATAATGGGCAAAGGAGGGAGCACCCATGCCCCGTAGGCTGATGATTCTGGCACTGGTGCTGTGCCTGCTGGCGGGCGGTGCGGCCCTGCATTTTGCGTTTCATACGGATGAGCCGGCTGAAAATGCCACCCGCATGGCTGCCCTGGGGCTGATGCTGCTGGACGGGGAGGAGGGTGTTTCCGTGCTGGCGGTGCGGGATGGCAGCCCGGCGGACAAGGCAGGCATCCTTCCCGGCGATGTGCTTTTGCAGGCGGATGGTGCCAGCGTGGCGGACATTCTTCAGCTGGAGGCGCTGCTCACCCAGGCACAAAGGCCCATGTGCCTGGAGGTGCGCCGGAACCAGGCGGAAATGATGACCCTGCAGCTGAGCCTGCATTGATTTTCCCTGGGCAAATGCTGCCCTGTGTGGTATACTGTGCATGAGGTGATGCTATGAAGCTGCTGATTGTGGACGACGAGCAGAAAATCCGCGAGCTGATACGCAAGTATGCAGTGTTCGAAGGCTATGAGGTGGAGGAAGCCACCAATGGCATGGAGGCCGTGGCGCTTTGCCGCCGCCACCCATACGACCTGGTGATCATGGATATTATGATGCCGGAGCTGGACGGCTTTTCCGCCTGCAGGGAGATTCGCAAGGAAAGCCAGGTGCCCATGGTGATGCTCTCTGCCCGGGGCGAGGAGTATGACAGGATTCACGGCTTCGAGTTGGGTATAGACGACTATGTGGTCAAGCCCTTTTCCCCCAAGGAGCTGATGATGCGGGTGGGTGCCATCCTCAAGCGCTGCGGCACCGGCGCCCAGGAAAGCGAAACCGTTGCCCTGGGGGAGCTGGTGGTGGATTTCACCGCCCGCCGGGTGACCCTGAAGGGCCAGGCCCTTGACCTGAGCCCCAAGGAGTACGACCTGCTGTTTTACATGGTGCGCAACCGGGGCATTGCCCTGACCCGGGAAAAACTCATCAGCGAGGTGTGGGGCTACGACTTCTTTGGCGATGACAGGACACTGGACACCCACATCAAGCTCCTGCGCCGCCAGCTGGGTGACAGCGCCGGGCTGATCACCACCCTCAGAGGAGTGGGATACCGCTTTGAAAAAGAATAAGGTGGGCAGCAAGCTGGGCATCAGAAGCCGTATTATGCTCTATCTGGTGCTCTTTGTTGCGTTTGTTATCGGAACCATGTGGCTGTTCCAGATCGTCTGGCTGGACGATTTCTACCGGTATTACAAAACCAACCAGGTGTCCGATGCCGCCAATGCCGTGCTGGACAACCTGGACAACATCGAGGTGAAGCTCCTGGCCGATCAGCTGGCCAAGCAGAACGATGCGTGCATCCTGGTGCTGGACAGCAAGTATCGCACGGTGCTCTCCAGCGAAGATACCCAGTTCTGCCTGATTCACCGCATGAACATCCGGGATCTGAGCTGGTGGTGCGAGCGGGCGCCGGAGGATGGCTCCACCCTGGTGGAGCAGTTTAACGTGCAGCTGTATAGGAACGATGCCTACAATGCCCGCCGCTTTGTGGGCATGGTGCCGCCTGCCCAGGAAACCCGCCAGCAAAGCCTGCTCTACGCCCGCCGCATCACCCTGCCCCAGGGCGGAAGCGGCTATCTGCTGCTGAACGCCGTGATTACCCCCCTGGATGCCACCGTCACCACCCTGCGCTCCCAGCTGACGCTGATCACCGCCGTGGTGCTGCTGGGCGCCCTGGGCCTGGCAGCGCTGATATCCCGGAATGTTTCCCGGCCCATTATCGAAACCAACCAGGCAGCCAAGGCCCTGGCCCATGGGGAATATGTGCCGCCCAGGCATGGCGGCAACTACCGGGAAATGGCCGAGCTAAACACCACCCTGACCCGGGCCGCCGAGGAGCTGAGCCAGGTGGAGCGCCTGCAGCACGAGCTGATTGCCAACATCAGCCACGACCTGCGCACACCCCTGACCATGATTGCCGGCTATGCGGAGGTTATGCGGGACCTGCCCGGGGAAAACACCCCGGAGAACATGCAGACCATCATTGATGAAACGGCGCGCCTGTCCTCCCTGGTGGAGGAGGTGCTGGACTTTTCCCGCCTGCAGGCCGGCTCCCTGCCCATGAGCCTGGCGCCCTTTGACCTGACCGCCGCCATGGAGAGCATTGTGCAGCGCATCGGCAAGCTGGTGGAGTCCGATGGGTACCGGGTGACCTTTGCGCCGGAGGAGCACTTCACCGTGCAGGCCGATGAGCGCCGCATGGGCCAGGTGGCCTACAACCTGATGGGCAATGCGCTGACCTACACCGGGGCGGACAAGCAGGTGTACGTGACCCAGGAGCAGCGGGAAGGCCGCGTGCGCATCAGCATTCGCGATACGGGCAAGGGTATCCCCCAGGAGGAGCTTCCGCTGATCTGGCACCGGTATTACCGCACCCACGACACCCACCGGCGGGCCATTATCGGCAGTGGACTGGGGCTTTCCATTGTGCAGGGCATTCTGGAGCAGCATCACGCGCCCTATGGGGTGGAAAGCCAGGAGGGCGAAGGCTCCACCTTCTGGTTCGAGCTGCCCCTGGCCTAGCCAGACCTGTTGATTTTTCACGCTTTTCGCCCATATATCACCGCTTGCCAAACAGCCGTATTTGTGCTATATAGGAAACGAGAACACTTTTTTGACTGCGAAAGGAAAACGCTGTATGTCTCGTTCCCATGTGAAGGATTTAACCCAGGGCTCGCCCATGCGGCTGGTGCTGGGATTCACGGTGCCGCTGCTGTT
Source organism: uncultured Faecalibacterium sp. (assembly GCA_964391995.1). Taxonomy (GTDB): domain Bacteria; phylum Bacillota; class Clostridia; order Christensenellales; family Aristaeellaceae; genus UBA11524. The sequence goes on along the minus strand of CAYMOM010000120.1, from coordinate 3,017 downwards.
TGGCTTTCTGTTCCAGCAGCTGTATAATTTTGTGGATACGGCTATTGTGGGCCGGTTTCTGGGCTCCTCCGCCCTGGCGGCGGTGGGCTCCACCGGGGCGATTAACTTTCTCATCCTGGGTTTTTGCATGGGGCTGTGCTCCGGCTTTGCCATACCCATTGCCCAGGCCTTTGGCTCCCGGGATGAAACCGAGCTGCGCCGCTTTGTGGGCAATGCGGTTTACGTTGGCGCGGTGCTCAGCGTGGTGCTGGCGGTGGTTACCTCCCTTTTGTGCCCGTGGATGCTCCGCCTGCTGAACACCCCGGAGGATATCATCGGCAATGCCATTGCCTATATCCGCCCGATTTTCATGGCCATTCCGGTTACGGTGCTGTATAATATGTGCAGCGGCATTCTCCGCTCCCTGGGGGATAGCAAAACCCCCGTGTATTTCATTGCCCTGGCGGCCCTGGTGAACATTGTGCTGGATGTGGTGCTGATCCTGTACGGCGGCATGGGTGTGGCTGGCGCGGCCATTGCCACGGTGATCAGCCAGCTGATTTCCGGCACAGGCTGCCTGCTGGTGATGATGAAGCGTTTCCCCATCCTGCAATTGAGCCGGGACGACTGGCGCTTCCGCCCGGAGCTGTGCAGGCAGCTGCTGGGCATGGGCCTGCCCATGGGCCTGCAGTATTCCATCACCGCCATTGGCTCTGTGGTGATTCAAACTGCCATCAACGGCCTGGGCACCATCGCAGTGGCGGCGGTTGCCGCATGCAGCAAGCTGAGCAGCCTGTTTGCCTGCGTGTTCGATGCCCTGGCGGCTACCATGGCCACCTTTGCCGGGCAGAACGTGGGCGCACGGAAGGTGCAGCGCATCCATCAGGGGCTGAAGGCTGCCACCATTGCCGGCGGCATATATGCCGTGGCGGTGTTCCTGGTGGCGTGGCTTTTCGGCCCGGCGCTGATCAGCCTGTTCGTCAGTGCGGAGGAAACCCAGGTGATTGCCCTGGCCCACCAGTTCATCACCACCAACACCGCCATGTATTTCCCCCTGCTGATGGTGAACCTGCTGCGCTTTTCCATTCAGGGCATGGGGTTCACCCGGGCCGCCATGCTGGCTGGCGTGGCGGAGATGATTGCCCGCTCTGCCGTGGCTGTTCTGCTGGTGCCCGTCATGGGCTTCAGCGGCGCCTGCCTGGCTAACCCGGCGGCCTGGATTGCTGCCGATTTGTTCCTGCTTCCCTGCTACCTCCATGTCAGCAAGCGGCTGGCCATCCGGCTGGGCTGCCCGTACGGAAAGGATGAACCCCATGCTGCGTAAGATTGCCTCTTTCACCATTAACCACGACCTGCTGACCCCCGGCATATATGTTTCTCGCATCGACGGCGAGGACATTACCTACGACCTGCGGCTGAAATACCCCAACCAGGGGGACTACCTGGCCCAGCCTGCCATGCACACCCTGGAGCACCTGGTGGCCACCTTTGTCCGCTCCGGCGAATTGTCCGACCAGGTGGTGTACTTTGGTCCCATGGGCTGCCGCACAGGGTTTTACCTGATTCTGCGGGACAGCATCGGCAAGGATGCCGCCATTGCCCTGGTGCGGGATGCCTTTGCCTTTGCCGCCGGGTTCGAGGGCGAGATCCCCGGGGCGAAGAAGATTGAGTGCGGCAATTACCTGGAGCACGACCTGCCCGGCGCCCGGGCGGAGGCTGCGGCGTACTGCCGGGTGCTGGAGCACTGCACCCCTGATACCATGGTCTATCCTGAATAACAAGGAGCGCCTATGAAAATCGTTATGCTGGCCGACCTGCATGGCAACCTGCCGGCAACCCAGGCCATGGAAAGCCACCTGAAGCGCCTGGCACCGGACGAAATATGGTTCCTGGGGGATGCGGTGGGCAAAGGACCCAGCAATGCCGAAACCTGCGACTGGGTGCGCCGGCACTGCACCCTGTGCCTGGGCGGAAACTGGGACTATGGCATAGGGGGCAAGCAGTTTGCCGCGGATGACTATTTCTGGAATCAGCTGGGCCCGGAACGCATGGCCTGGCTGAACGGCCTGCCCCGGGAGGCGGAGGTCACCCTGGGGGGTGTGCGCTTCCGCCTGTTCCACGGCAGGCCCGTTATGCCGCTGATGAAGGTCAACGATGATAAGGAACTGCTGTCCCGGGCCTTTCACAGGGATGGGGAGGACTTTGGCGGCGTGATTTTTGCCGACAGCCACCGGCCCTTTGTCCGCGCCCTCCACGAGGGGTATATCATCAACACCGGCAGCGTGGGCAACAGCATGGGGGTCAGCCGGGCCCATGCCCTGCTGGTGGAGGGCGAGAAAACCGCCGAACCCTCGGCACTGAGCTTCAGCATTCTTTCCGTCCCCTATGACAACCAGGCCGCCGCAGACCTGGCCCGGACCGATCCGCACCTGCCCCACCGGGAGGCCTACATCAACGAGGTGCTCACCGGGCACTACAGCCGGTAAGCATTTTTGCATGGATGGATTTGCAAAAATCCGCCGGATGTGCTACCATAGGATGAAAGCCGCAGAAGGAAGGTGTTCATCCATGAATATTCACGAATCCGCAGAGGATTATCTGGAGACGATCATGATGCTCCAGGAGGAAAAAGGCTACGTCCGCTCGGTGGATATTGCTGCCCGGCTGAACGTGACCAAGCCGTCCGTCAGCTTTGCCATGAAGCGCCTGAGAGAGAATGGGTTCATCCTCATGGATGAAGAAAACCTCATCACCCTGACGGAGCAGGGCGAAGGCATTGCCCGCCGCATTTACGAGCGGCACAAGGTGCTGTCCTCCTTCCTGGTGCAGATTGGGGTGGACGCCCAAACCGCCCGGGAGGATGCCTGCAAGATTGAGCACGATATTTCCCAGGCCACTTTCGAGGCCATTAAAAATCAGCTGACATAATGCATGCCAATGAAAAAGGCCACCGGTTTTTGCCGGCGGCTCAGACTGTCAAAAGACCTTCGGGAGGTGTCGGAGGGCCCGCAGGCCCTCTGACTTCATTCGTATCGCGG
>CAYMOM010000119.1:0-6114 GCA_964391995.1 uncultured Faecalibacterium sp. | reverse complement strand
TTCCGCTCCCTGGGCCTGAAAAAGGGCGACCCCGTTATGCTGGTGATGAAGCGCCGCTACGAATACTGGTTCTGCGCTCTGGCGCTGATGAAGCTGGGGTGCATCATCATCCCCGCCACTGCCCAGCTTGCCAAAAAGGATGTGGTATACCGCTGCCAGGCGGCGTCCATCCGGGCCATTGTGGCCGTGCACCTGGACGAGGTGTGCCGCCACATGGAGGAAGCCAGGCCCGAATGCAACACCCTGGAATACCTGATCACCCCCGGCGACCGGGAAGGCTGGCTGAACCTGACGCAGGGCATGGAGGCCCAGCCAGTCACGTTCGTTAAGCCGGATGATTTGCCCAATAACGATGACATCCTTTTGATGTACTTCACTTCCGGCACCACGGGCATGCCCAAGATGGCTGCCCACAGCTACACCTATCCCCTGGCGCAGATCGCCACCGCCGCCTACTGGCACAACGTGAACGATGATTCTCTGCACATTGCCGTGGCAGACACCGGCTGGGCCAAGGCCGGCTGGGGGAAAATCTTCGGTCAGTGGATCTGCGGCGCATGCCTGTTTGTGTACGATTTTGACAGGTTCATCGCCGCCGACATGCTGCGCATGCTGGAAAAGTACCATGTTACCAGCTTCTGCGCGCCGCCCACGGTGTACCGCTTTATGATCAAGGAGGATGTAGCCGGCTATGACCTTTCCGCCCTGAAGTGGGCCAACACCGCCGGCGAACCCCTGAACCCCGAGGTGTTCAACCAGTTCAAACGCCTGACGGGCATTGAGATTCACGAAGGCTTTGGGCAAAGCGAAACCACACCCCTTTTGATGACCAGCAAGTGGATGACCCCCCGCATGGGCTCCACCGGGCGGCCTTCACCTGCCTACGATATTGACCTGGTGGACGCCGATGGCAATCCGGTGGAGGACGGTGTGGAAGGTGAGATCGTCGTCCGGCTGGACAAGGGCCGCCCGGCAGGCCTGTTCCTGGGCTATTACCGGGATGCGGCGAAAACCGCCGAGTGCTTCCGCGGCGGCATGTACCACACCGGGGACATGGCCTGGCGTGACGTGGACGGTTACTACTATTTCATCGGCCGCGGGGATGATGTGATCAAGTCCTCCGGCTACCGCATCGGGCCTTTCGAGGTGGAGAGCGCGCTGATGGAGCATCCTGCCGTGCTGGAGTGCGCCATTACTGCCGTGCCTCACCCGGACAGGGGGCAGGTTGTGAAGGCCACCATCGTCCTGACCAAAGGCTACACCCCTTCCCCCGATCTGGTGAAGGAGCTGCAAAACCATGTGAAACACGCCACCGCACCCTACAAATACCCCCGCATTGTGGAGTTTGTTGACGAGCTGCCCAAAACCGTCTCCGGCAAGATCCAGCGCGTCAAGATCCGCCTGGAGGACGAGGGTCAAGGGCGCCGCCCTTGACAATCCCGCTTAAGGGCGCCGCCCTTAAGAATCCTGCTTAAGGGATTTCATCCCTTAAGAATCCCTTCTTTGGGTGTGTTGCGTTCGCCGGTTTTGCGGGGGTCACGGCGCATGAAGGATGCGCCGCGACGCGGGGGAGCTGCGCTCGTTTTTTGGGGGCGTGAAGGGGCTTTTCAGCAAAATCTGCTTGACGGAAATTCGTGCATGCGATACACTGATAGTATCATTATGGCATGAGGTGTTATCATGGTGCAGAAGGTTCTTCGTGGCCCGGGATGCTTAACCCGGGTGGCGGAGCTGATGGAAAAACTGCATATCCGCCGGCCTTTACTGGTCTGCGGCGATCGCTTGGCGGCGGTGTTTGCGCAAGGGGTGCCGGGCACTGCGTTTGTGCACTTTCACGGTTACCATCCAAACCCGGATTTTGCCGATGCGGCTGCCGGCGCAGAACTGTACCGGGGCAGCGGCTGCGATGGGCTGATCTCCCTGGGCGGCGGCAGCGCCATGGACACCGCCAAGGCCATCAAGGCCACGCTCATCGCCCCCGATGCACAGGCTGCACTGGAAAGCCGCCTGCCGGATGCGCCCCTGCCCCATATCGCCATTCCTGCCACCGCAGGCACCGGGGCCGAGGCCACGCAGTTTGCCGTGGTATATGTGCAGGGGAAAAAGGTTTCCCTCAGCCATCCGGCCCTTTTGCCCGATGCCGTGGTGCTGGATGCCAGGCTGCTGGCTTCCCTGCCTGAATATCACAAAAAATCCTGCGCCCTGGATGCCCTGTGCCAGGGGATTGAATCCTTCTGGGCCAGGGGCGCCACGGAGGAAAGCCAGGTGCAGGCCTATCTGGCCATCCTGGGCGTGCTGGACAACCTGCGGGCCTACCTGGCCGGGGATGCCCATGCGGCGGAAGCCATGCTGGATGCGGCCTACCGCAGCGGCCGGGCCATTCAGATCAGCCGCACCACCGCCGCCCACGCCATGAGCTACCAGATCACCAAAATGCTGGGTCTGGCCCACGGTCATGCCTGCATGCTGACCCTGCCCGTCCTGTGGGACAAAATGATTGACAACACCGATTGCCTGCCCGTTTTGATGGACCTGGCACAAAAAATGCGCCTGGGCAGCGAATACATGGGTTCCCGCCTGCTGGCAGGCATCCTGATCGACCTGGGCCTGGAGCCTGACGCCATGCCCGATGAGGCCACCCTGGACGCCCTGGCGGACTCCGTGAACCCGGAGCGCCTGGGCAACCACCCCATGGCGCTGACAAGGAACGAGCTGAAGGCCATCTACCGCCGGGCCTTCACCCGCCGGGCCGGCGCCGACCGCCAGGTGTGCATTGATTTGTGGAAGTATTATGGACAGTAATTTTGCATCAAGGCGCTTTATCGATGCTGTAACCGATTTCGTTTTTGTGGAGGATGAGCCTCAAAGGAGCGATATCATCTTCATTCCCGGTGCCAGTCACCCGGAGCACGCGCTGCGGGCAGCCCGGCTGTACCATCAGGGCATGGCGGATTATCTGCTGCCCTCCGGCCGCTATGGCGTGGCCCTAGGCCGCTTCAAGGGCGTGCCGGAAGAGTACCGCCAGGCCTACCCCCATGCCTATGAAACCGAGTGGGCTTTCCTCCGGGATGTGCTTGTCAGGGCCGGCGTGCCGGAAAGCGCCATCCTCCGGGAGGATCGCGCCACCTATACCTGGGAAAACGCGCAGCTTTCCCGCCAGGCTGCCGACCATGCCGGCCTGTCCATTGGCAAGGCCATCCTGTGCTGCCGGGCTTTCCACGCCCGGCGGGCGCTTTTGTATTATCAGGCAGCCTTCCCCCAGGCAGATATCCGCGTGTGCCCCGTGGCTGCCCCCGGTGAAAGCCGGCAGGACTGGTTTGCCACCAAAAAGGGCCGCCGCCGTGTTATGGGCGAGGTGGCCCGCCTGGGCAGCCAGGTGAACGAGGTGTTTGAAATGCTGCTCTCCTGCAGGGAAAGCAGCCAATGATTCGTTAATTGAGGTGAGCAAGGAATGACCATGCATGATGGGCACCGCAAGCGCTTGCGGGAGCGGTTCCGGCAGGAAGGCCTGGAAGGCTTTGCCGATCATGAAGTGCTGGAGCTGATTTTGTTTTACGGCAGAGCGAGAGGGGATGTGAATCCCCTGGCCCACACCCTGATGGATGTTTTCGGCTCCCTGCAGGGCGTGCTGGAGGCCAGCCCCGAACAGCTGATGGCTGTTTCTGGCGTGGGCGAGGAAACCGCCACCCTCATTTCCCTGCTGGTGCCTGCCTTCCGCCGCTATTCAGCCTGCCTGTGCCGCACCCGCAAGCGCTTTGAAACCCGCAGGGATGTCAAGCTTTTTTGCCGCGCCCTTCTGGCTGGCCGGCGTACCGAGCGCCTGTATGTGATCGGCCTGGATGCCGACCATCAGCTGCTGGGCTCCCGCCTGGTGGCAGAGGGCAGCACAGGCAGCGTACAGGTGCAGCCGCGCCTGGTGGCCGAGGCTGCCCTGAACCTGAACGCCCGGGCCATCATTCTCTGCCACAACCACCCCGGCGGCTCCGATTGGCCTTCCCTGCAGGATCTGTCCATCACCCAGCACATTCAGCTGGTGATGAAAAGCCTGGATGTGGAACTGCTGGATCACCTGATTGTTGCCGGTGAAAAAACCTACAGCATGGACGAAAATGGCGACCTGACCCGGGGTGCCCCTCCGTCCCTGGTGGAAAACCGGGCCGCAGACAGCGGCGGTCAGCGCATGGGCCGCTATGCCGTCCACCGAAAGGAAGAACCATAAGTGAAAAGAAAACATGCCGCTGCCCATTGCCTGCTGCTGGTGCTGCTTATTGCCCTGCTGGCGGCCCTCATTGCCTATGTGGGCGTGGTGGGCATGCTGGTTTACCGGGTTCATGCCGCGTCCGCGCCGGCGGATTACGATGCCATTGTGGTGCTGGGCGCCCAGGTGAAACCGGATGGGGAGCTTTCCCTTCAGCTGACCTGGCGGCTGGATGCTGCCTGGCAGGCCTGGCAGCAGCATCCCTGCCCGGTGGTGGTCTGCGGCGCCCAGGGCGCCGATGAGCCCGTGCCCGAGGCCCACGCCATGCGGGATTACCTGATAGCCAAGGGTGTGCCCCAGGAGCAGGTTCTGATGGACGATGCCTCCTTCAACACCCGGCAGAACCTCCGCCACGCCGCCCGGCTGCTGAACGGCAGCGCCCAAAGCGTGCTGGTGGTGACCAGCGATTATCACCTGCCCCGGGCCATGGCCCTGGCGGAGGACGAGGGCCTGAAGGCCACCGGCCTGGGCGCGGAAACCCTGCCGGAATACTGGGTCAAGAATTACAGCCGCGAGGCCCTGGCATGGGTCAAATACTGGATGCAGAAGTACCTGCACCTGCCCCTGGAGTGAGAGCATGACAGCAAACCAGCTGGCCCGGCGCCTGACGGCGTGCGGCATTCCCTTTCCGCCGGAGCTGCCGGAAAAGCTCCTGCGCTACCACACCCTGCTGATGGACTGGAACACCCGCATGGACCTGACCGCCGTGACCGATGAGGCCGAAATGATGGACCGCCACTATGTGGACAGCCTGATGCCGCTGCGCATCCCCGGCCTGGTGCCGGAAACCGGGCGGATGATTGATGTGGGCACGGGGGCGGGGTTCCCGGGGTTGCCCCTGGCCCTGGCCTGCCCGGGCCTGCAGGTAACCCTGATGGACGCCCAGCAGAAGCGGCTGACCTTTCTCCAGGCCGCGCTGGACGAGCTGGGCGTGACCAACGTGACCCTGCTACACAGCCGGGCAGAGGATGCCGCCCGGGATCCCCTTCTGCGGGAGCAGTTCCACCTGGCTGTGGCCCGGGCCGTGGCGCCAACAGCCGTGCTGGCGGAATACCTTTTGCCCTTTGTGCGCGTTGGCGGCAAGGCCCTGTGCTGGAAAGGCCCCGGCCTGATGGAGGAACTGCCCCAGGGCCGCCGTGCCGCCTTTGTGCTGGGCGGACAGACGGGGGAGCCGCTCCCCTGCCCGTTTCCCGGGCGGGAATGGCAGCACCAGCTGCTTCCCATTCAGAAAACGGAAAAAACTCCTCGACAATATCCGCGCAAAGCCGGCACGCCCGGCAAGGCCCCCCTGGGCGCAGGCGACAAACTGCGCCCCGATCCTGCGAAATAAACAGCAAATCACCCTGCCGAAGGGGAGAATCCTGACGAACGATTCTTTCCCTGCCCGGCAGGGTTTTTCCCTTCCCCGAGCGAACTGCACAGAACGGGAGGGAAACACATGAAGCACAGCACAAACAACGCATGGGCCTATGGGCAGCAGGTATGCTGGCTGCCGCTGGAGCACATATCCCCCAGGCCGTCCGTCAGCGCGGAGCAGGAGGGCGGCACCCTGGAGGAACTGGCAGCATCCATCCGCCTGCACGGGCTGGCGCAGCCCATCACGGTGCAAAGGGCACCCGGCGGGCGCTATATTATCGTGTCCGGCAACAGGCGCTTCATGGCCTGCCGCATGGCGGGCATGACCCATATTGATGCGGTGGTGCTGCCCGGCATGGGGCAGGAGCCGGCAGCCGACAGCCTGCTGGATGGCCTGCTTTCCGGGCGTATGCACTACCTGGAGGAGGCCTCCGCCCTGCACCGGCTGCTGGAGCAGGGATATTCCCGGGATGCCCTGGCCCGGCTGCTGGGCTGCACCG
>CAYMOM010000118.1:0-6169 GCA_964391995.1 uncultured Faecalibacterium sp. | reverse complement strand
CACTTTCTTACATAGGGGCCTTTTCCCAGCAGTCCGTATATTCTGGGGCGGTCTATTGCTCAGGCTCCTCTTTTTGTGTCTGAATTAGCGGCCGAACTGGCAGTCGTTGTTGCCGGAATCGGTAATCCACATTTCCAGCATGTTGATGGGGTCGTTGAAGTCGGCGATCCAGCCTTCGCGAGCGAAGTCGAAGTTGCCGTCCTTACGATCCTGCAGGAACACGTTCCAGTCGCACACGCGGATGGTCATGTTGATGCCCACAGCGGCGAAGTCCTGCTGCATGCACTCGGCAGCGGCGATGTGGCCGGAGCTTTCGTTGGTCAGGTACTCGATGTTGATGGGGGTGTTGGCAGACAGCATGCCGTTGTCGTCGAACTCAAAGCCGGCAACCTTCAGCAGCTCGATGGCGCCTTCCACGTCCACATCCTCAGCATAGTAGCCATCGTTCACAGGGTAGGTGTAGGCATCATCGTTGGCCTTGAAGATGCCGCCGTTGCCATCCATCATGCCAGCGGGAATGTAGGAGGTAGCCACCTTCTGGCCGGTCTGGGCCACGGTGTCCACGATGTACTGACGGTCGATCAGCTTGGAGAAGGCTTCGCGCATGGCATTGGCCTGCTCCACGGTCTTGCCGTCAAACAGGGAGCTCTTCACGTTGAAGGCAGCGTAGTAGGTGCCCAGAGCGTCGATCAGGTGGAACTCGGGGTCGCTCATCAGGCTGGCCACCATGTCGGTGGGAACGCTGTCGATGAAGTCCACGTCACCGGCCTGATAGGCGGCATAGATGGCGGTGTCGTCAGCGGAGAGCATGAAGGTGATGGTGTTCAGCTTCACGTTGTCAGCATCGTAGAAGTTGGGGTTCTTGGTGTAGGTCATGGATTCGTTGTGCTTCCACTCGGTGCAAACGAAGGCGCCGTTGGAAATGAAGCCGGCTTCCTTGCACCAGGCTTCGGGGTTGGTGCCGTCCACATTGGCAGCCTCGATGGCAGCCTTGGGCACGGGGAAGAAGGTGGGGAAGGCAGCCAGGTCCAGCATGTAGGCGCAGGGGGCGCTCAGCTCAACCACCAGCTGCTTGCCATCCTCGGAGGCAGTCACAGCCAGCTCGCCATCGCCGTAGCCCTTGATGCCGGAGAACATGTAGGCGTAGTCGGCGCCGGTCTCGGCAGCGGCAGCGCGCTTCCAGGCGTATTCAAAGTCGGCAGCGGTCAGGTCGGAGCCATCGGACCACTTCAGGCCATCCTTCAGGGTGAAGGTGTACACCAGGCCATCTTCGCTGACGGTGTAGCCCTCAGCGCAGGCGGGCACGGTGTTGCCGGTAGCATCATAGGTGTACAGGCCAGCAAAGCTCAGAGCAGCCAGGCAGGCGCCGTCCACAGAGGAGTTCAGCGCGGGATCCAGGTGATCCGGCTCGGAGGCGATGTTCACAGCCAGGGTGTCCTTGTCGCCATTGGTGGCATACTGGAAGAACTTAGTCTGGAACAGGTTGGCGTAGATGCCTTCCACAGCGGACTTCTGCATGTACATATCGTTGTAGTAGTACAGCGGAATCACAGCGTAGGTCTGCATCAGCATGTCCTCAGCCTTATGCATGAGGGCTTCGCGCTCCACAAAGTCGGTCGCAGCCTTAATCTCGGCAATCAGCTCGTTGTACTCGTCCCACTTGGGCTCGGAGCCTTCATCGGCGATGGCAGCGGCGCAGGACATGATCATCATCATGGCCAGCACAAGAGCAAGCAGCTTTTTCATCTTGGTATCCTCCTGATTTTATATTTCCAAAGGCGTTAGGCCTTCAGAGTCAATAGTGGGGGTTCCAGCAGGCGATGGAATGCCCGGGTTCAGTTTCCTGCAGGGAAGGACACTCCTTGGCACACTGCTCCGTTGCATAGCGGCAGCGGGTGCGGAAGGGGCAGCCGGTGGGCATGTGCAGGGGGCTGGGGACATCACCCTCCAGGGGAATGCGGTGGCGGGTTTTCGCCACATCGGGATCGGGAATGGGAATGGCGGAAATCAGGCTCTGGGTGTAGGGATGCTGGGGATTGTTGATAATCTCATCCCCGGGGCCGATCTCCACAATGCGGCCCAGATACATTACCGCAATGCGGCGGGAAATGTGCTGCACCACCAGCAGGTCGTGGGCGATGAACAGGTAGGCAATGCCCAGCTTGCTCTGCAGCTCCTCAAAGGTGTTAATCACCTGGGCCTGAATGGACACATCCAGGGCAGAAACCGGCTCGTCGCAGACGATGAACTTGGGGTTTACCGCCAGTGCCCGGGCAATGCCGATGCGCTGGCGCTGTCCGCCGGAAAACTCGTGGGCGTAGCGGCGCGCATGGTCGGAGTTCAGGCCCACCAGGGTCAGCAGCTCGGCAATGCGCTCATCCCGCTCGTGCTTTGTTTTGCACAGGTGGTGAATGTCCAGCGGCTCGCCAACGATGTCGCTGACGGTCATGCGGGGGTTCAGGGAGGAGTAGGGATCCTGGAACACGATCTGCATATCCTTGCGGAACTCGTGAACGTTTTTGGGGGTAATCTTCCTTCCCTGGTAAATCACCTCGCCGCCGGTGGGCTTGTACAGGTGCAGGATGCTTCGGCCCACGGTGGTCTTTCCACAGCCGCTTTCGCCCACCAGGCCCAGGGTTTCGCCCTCGTCAATGTCGAAGGAAACGCCGTCCACGGCCTTCAGGGGAATGGTGCCAAACCAGCCGTTCTTCACGGGAAAATACTGCTTGAGGTCCTTCACCTGCAACAGATGCTCACTCATTGGTGTTTCCCTCCTTGGCGGCTTCATCGTAAACCTGCTTCACGTTCATCCAGCAGGAGGCGATGTGGCTGTCGTTCACCCGAACCTCCTCCGGCAGCTCGCTGAGGCAAATCTTCATGCAGCGGTCGCAGCGGGAGGCAAAGGCGCAGCCCTTGGGCATGTTGGTCAAATCCACAGGGGAGCCGGCAATGGGCTCCAGCTTGGCATGGTTGGTATCCAGCTTGGGGATGGAGCGCAAAAGGCCCTTGGTGTACTCGTGCCGGGGATTGTAGAATATTTCATCCACGGTACCCCGCTCGCACACGCGGCCCGCATACATAACGATAATCTCATCGCACATATCGGCAATGACGCCCAGGTCGTGGGTAATCATGATAATCGCCATGCCCAGCTTCTTTTGCAGGTCCTTCATCAGCTCCAGGATCTGCGCCTGAATGGTCACGTCCAGGGCGGTGGTGGGCTCATCGGCAATGAGGATATCCGGCTCGCAGGCCAGGGCCATGGCGATCATCACCCGCTGGCGCATGCCGCCGGAAAGCTCGTGGGGGTACTGCTTCAGCCGCTTGTCCGGCTCGTTCACGCCCACCAGCTGGAGCATTTCCAGCGCGCGCTCGTTGGCCTGCCGGCGGTTGCGGCCGGTGTGCAGCATAATGGCCTCCCGCAGCTGGCTACCAATGGTGAAGGTGGGGTTCAGGCTGGTCATGGGATCCTGGAAGATGATGCTCACCCGCTTGCCGCGGAACTGGCGCATCTGCTTCTCGGAATAATTCACAATGTTTTCGCCGTTGTACAGAATCTCGCCGCCGGAAATCTTGCCGGGCTCCACCAGAATGCGCATGATGGAGTAGGCTGTCACGCTCTTGCCGGAGCCGCTTTCGCCCACAATGCCCAGTACCTTGCCGTGATCCAGGTTGAAGGAAATACCATTGACGGCGCGCACCTCGCCGGCGTCTACATCAAAGGTGGTGGACAGGTTTTTCACCTGCAGCAGTGGCGTATTGCTCATTTTGCCTTACCTCCTCAGCTTGGGGTCGAATGCATCGCGCAGACCGTCGCCCAGCAGGTTAAAGCTCAGCACGATAAGGCAGATGGCCACAGCGGGGTAGAGCATCTTCCAGGGGTAAAGCTGCATGCCGCCGCGGGCTGCATTGGCCAGAGAACCCAGAGAGGGCATGGGGGCCTGCACGCCCAGGCCGATGAAGCTGAGGAAGCTCTCGGTAAAGATGGCGGAGGGCACCTGCAGCGCCACGGAAATGAAGATAACGCTCATGCAGTTGGGCAGGATGTGCTTGCGGATGATCCGGCCGGAGCCTGCGCCCATGGCCTTGGCAGCCAGCACATACTCGTTATTCTTAATGGAGAGAATCTGTCCGCGCACCAGGCGGGCCATGCCAACCCAGTACAGTAGGCCGAACACCACGAACAGGCTGATCATGTTGTTGCCAATCTTGGCCAGGGCCGTGCCCTGGATCAGCGGGCCGATGGTCTGCCCCAGCACCACGCTGAGGAGGATGACCATCAGGGTATCGGGCAGGGAATAGATGATGTCCACAATACGCATCATCACCAGGTCAACCTTGCCGCCAAAGTAGCCTGATATGGAGCCGTACAGAAGGCCAATCACCAGCACGATCAGGCTGGCGAACAGGCCCACCAGCAGGCTGACCCTGGCGCCGTATACCACGCGGATGAAGTAATCCCGGCAAAGCTCATCGGTGCCGAAGATGTGGGGGAAGATCTCCGCGCCCTCTTCAATGGCCTGCTGCTCCATTTTGGAGTATTCGAAGGGCGCCAGGTTCTTGGCGGTCTTGTCGCGCTTGCCATTGACGGTAACCATTTCGGAATAGCTGTAGGGGTACACCATGGGCACAATGACAATGGTCAGCACCAGCACAACCAGCACGATGATGCTGGCTACCGCCAGGGGGTTCTTCATCAGCTTGCGCATGCCATCGCGGAAGAAGGTTGTAGACTCGCGCATGGTTTCATGCTGCTGCTTCTCTTCATCCGTGGCCCAGGAAAACTTGTGCAGGTCAATCTGCATGCTCAGAAAATGCTTCCGGGGAAGCATATCGTCCTTAAACTCGTGTTTCATGGGGTGCCTCCTCCTTACTCCAGCGTGATGCGGGGGTCAACCAGCTTGTACACCAGGTCGCTGATAAGGGTGGCAAGCACCATCAGCACCGCCAGGAAAATGGTGGTAGCCATGATCAGCGGGTAATCCTGATTGCCGATGGATTTCACAAACTGGGTGCCCAGGCCGCCGATGGTAAACACGGTTTCCACCACCATGGAGCCGGTAAGGATGTAGGCGGTCATGGGGCCAACATAGGTAATGACGGGTATCAGGCCATTGCGCAGCGCATGCTTGAAGATAACCAGGCTGCCGCGCACACCCTTGGCCCGGGCGGTGCGGATGTAGTCCTGACCCAGCACGTCCAGCATGCTGGACTTGGTCAGGCGGGTGATGTAGGCCATGGGGTTCATGGCCAGGGCGATCACCGGCAGGATGTAGTTGGGGTTCGCCGGGTTCCACACGCCAATCCACTTCAGCTGCAGGCAGAAGATGAGCAGCAGGAAGGTTGCCAGAACAAAGTTGGGCACGGACACCAGAAGGGTGGTGAAGAAGATGATAATGCGGTCCAGCCACTTGCCCCGGTTCAGGGCGGCAATGCACCCCAGCACCAGGCCGAACACCACGGCGATGCCGGCAGCCATCAGGCCCAGCTTGGCAGAAACGCCAAAGCTCTCGGTAATAATATCGCTGATTTCCCGGTTGGTTTTGGTGGAGATGCCCAGGTCGCCATGGAGCAGGTTTACAATATAGTTCACAAACTGCTCGCCAAGGGGCTTATCCAAGCCAAAGCGTTTTTCCAGCATGGCCATGGTGGCGGGATCCTTGGCCTTTTCGCTGGCAAAGGGGCCGCCGGGGATCGCGTTCATCGCAAAAAAGGTGATGGCCGCGATGATCAGAACGGTTAACACGGCAAGCAGAATGCGCTTGACTGCATACTTGAGCATTCCAAAGCTCCTCTCTCCGCCGGAACCTCCGGCATACTAACAGGTGCAAAAGCCTGCTGTATGTCGGGTATTTTACTCCAACGCACATGAAAATGCAACCCGTCACCGGGAAAAATGCACGAAAATACACAGGAAAAACAACCATTCCTGCATAATCATACTTTTTCATTCGGAAAAGCCCGGGCGCCCTGCGCAAGCAGGCTGTATCAGCCCGTGTTCTTCCCGGAAATCCCCCTGAGGAAAATGCAGGAATGGTTTTGAATCTTTCATTTTCATGCTTACATGCTGATAATTGCACAGGCACAAAAAATCCGGACGAATCACCGTCCGGCCAGGGTGTCGAAAAAGTGGCAAAGCCACTTTTTCGAGGATTTGCGCTACGTCACT
>CAYMOM010000117.1:0-6170 GCA_964391995.1 uncultured Faecalibacterium sp. | reverse complement strand
CGGTGAAGTCCAGGAAGAAGCGGGCAATATCCACCATGCAGTTGTCTTCGTCCATAACGATCATGCCGCCGGAGCCCATCATGGAGCCGATGGACATGAGGGAATCATAGTCGATGGCGATATCCAGGTGCTCGGCAGGGATGCAGCCGCCGGAGGGACCGCCGGTCTGCACAGCCTTGAACTTCTTGCCGTTGGGGATGCCGCCGCCGATGTCGTAGATCACCGTGCGCAGGGTGGTGCCCATGGGGATCTCCACCAGGCCGGTGTTGTTGATCTTACCGCCCAGGGCAAACACCTTGGTGCCGCTGTTGCCAGGGGTGCCGATGCTCTTGAACCAGTCAGCGCCCTTGTTGATAATCAGCGGGATATTGGCGTAGGTTTCCACGTTGTTGATGTTGCTGGGCTTGTCGAACAGGCCGCGCACAGCGGGGAACGGAGGCTTGGAGGTAGGCTCGCCGCGCTTGCCCTCGATGGAGTGCATCAGGGCCGTTTCCTCGCCGCAGACGAAGGCGCCGGCGCCCAGGCGGATGTGCATATCAAAGTCGAAGCCGCTGCCCAGGATGTTCTTGCCCAGCAGGCCGTATTCGCGGGCCTGGTCGATGGCCACCTGCAGGCGGCCCACGGCGATGGGATACTCCGCGCGGACGTACACATAGCCTTCGGAAGCGCCAATGGCATAGCCGCCGATGGTCATGGCCTCAATGACGGAATGGGGGTCGCCTTCCAGGATGGAGCGATCCATGAACGCGCCGGGGTCGCCCTCGTCAGCGTTGCAGATGATGTACTTCTGGTCGGCCTTGCTGGCGGCAGCAAACTGCCACTTCTTGCCCGTGGGGAAGCCAGCGCCGCCGCGGCCCCGCAGGCCGGAGTCCAGCACCACCTGAATGACCTGCTCGGGGGTCATCTCGGTCAGCACCTTGCCCAGGGCCTTATAGCCGTCAAAGGCGATGTACTCGTCAATGTTCTCAGGGTCGATCACGCCGCAGTTCCGCAGGGCCAGGCGCTTCTGCTGCTTGTAGAAGCCCACCTCGTCAAGGGACTTCTGCACGGTGCTCTCCTTGGTCACATGGTCAACATAGACCAGGTGCTGCACCTTGCGGCCCTTCAGCAGGTGTTCGGAGACGATCTCGTCCACGTCCTCCACCTTCACCCGGCTGTAGAAGGTGCCTTCGGGGTAAACGATAACCACAGGGCCGGCCTCGCACAGGCCAAAGCAGCCGGTGCGGATGACCTTGACCTCGTTCTCCAGGCCCTTTTCCTTCAGTTGCTCTTCAAAACGCTCGATCAGCTGGGCGGAACCGGACGATGTACAGCCCGTGCCGCCGCAGACCAGCACATGTGCGCGATAAAGATTCATGGGTATTCCTCCTCATGTGTCGTAGAGATTACTGCGCAGCGCCGATGGTGTATTCCTCCACCACCCGGCCATTGACGATATGCTCCGCCACAATGCGGGACACCATTTCAGGGGTAACCTTCACATAGGTCACCTTGTCCTGCCCGGGCAGGATCACGTCCACCATGGGCTCCAGCTTGCACATGCCAATGCACCCCGTCTGGGACACGTTCACATGGGTTAGGTTGCGCTTTTTGATCTCCTCAACAAACTGCAGCATCACAGGGCGGGCGCCGGCGGCGATGCCGCAGGTAGCCATGCCCACCACAACGCGGGCAGCATCCTGATGATCCTTGCGCATGGCAATGTTCTCCAGCGTCTTTGCGCGGATAGCTTCCAGGTCAGCCAGGGACTTCATAGCTCAAACACCTCCAAAGATTGGGTTGATGGTTTCGTTCAGTGCATCCTTCATCCAGGCGACCACATCCGGCTCGTTCAGGGGAACGCCGGCGAGCACCGCCCGAATTTCCCGCGTGTCGAAGCTGCCTTCTCCCTTGGGGGTCTTGCCCTGAAACAGGAAGTCCGGCCTGTCCGGGTTCATCAGCACAAGGCTCAGGATGGTTCCCGGCAGGTCTCCCAGGGGCAGGCTGTCGATGTTGCGGGTGTCATAGTTCACGGTAAGGGTGGTTCCCCTGCCCGCTTCGCTTTCGATGTGCAGGCTGCCGCCGGCCCGCTGGGCGTTTTCCATCATCATGGGGATGCCCAGGCCCACCTTGCGGGTGGTGCGGGTGGTGGCAAAGGGGCTGGTGACCCGCTGGAGCAGCTCCGGGCTCATGCCGCAGCCATCGTCCTTCAGGGTCATGGTCAGCCAGCCGGCCTCATCCACCTGCAGGCAGATGGACACCAAGCCGGCGCCGGCCTTCACGCTGTTTTGTGCCAGGTCCAGCAGGTGCAGCGAAAGGTCGCGCATGGGGGTCACCTTCCTTGCTGATGAGGGCTATCAGGCGCGATACTTGGCAATGATGCCGGGGATCTCGTCCGGGGTCAGGCGGCCGTAAACCTCATCGTTGATCATCATAACAGGGGCCAGGCCGCAAGCGCCCAGGCAGCGGGTGGCATTCAGGGTGAAAACGCCGTCGGCAGTGGTCTTGCCCACGGGCACGTTCAGCACTTCAGACAGCTTGTCCAGCACCTTCTGGCTGCCCTTGACATAGCAGGCGGTGCCCAGGCAAACGCCCACAACATACTGGCCCTTGGGCTCCAGGGAGAACTGCGCATAGAACGTAGCAACGCCGTACACCTCGGCCAGGGTGGTGCCCAGGCCATCAGCGATGATCTCCTGCACGTCCATGGGAACGTAGCCGAAGATGTTCTGAGCTTCCTGCAGCACAGGCATCAAGGCACCGGGCTCGCCCTTGTGCTTTGCGATAACCTCATTGAGCTGCACGTACTTTTCCTTCATGTCAGGCATGGTACATGAAACCTCCTTCATGGTTACAACTCCAATGCGCAGACAGACTCCACGCATATTGTAGATATTTTAACATGTTTTCAGGAAAAAAGAAAGAACCTTTATCCTCAAAGATAAGCCTTTTTTGTTGGAATCGAACAAAACCGTAGTTTTGCACATGTTCCGTGCCGATTTCCTGTGAAAAAATGCGATTTTAGTTAGTCGTGTCAAATCGCCCGCGAACAGCCTCGAACAGCCCGCCCGCAGAAAACCTTTCCACCGGGAAGTCGAACTCCGGCTCCAGGATGGCACCCAGCTGGTGTGCATCGGAGGAATGGAGCACCGTGCGCCCTTCCAGCACCCTTGGGTGAATGGGCAGGTGCCTTGCCACCTCCACCGTGGGAAAGTGCGGCTCTTCCGGCATCAGGCCCAGGTTCACCAGCAGGCCGTTGGCGCCCCGGTTGATGTGGGCCGGCACCGCCGCGCCGCCCATCCGGCGGATGATCTCCGTGCACTCGGTCAGGTCCAGGTCGGTGGCGCCAATCAGCATGCGGGTTTCCTCCCCCACCACCTCATCATCCGTGTTCATGATGAGCTGACGGCCGAAGAACTCCGGCCTGTTGGGCATCTTGGGCAAGTGGGAGGAAAACACCTCGCCAGCCTCCACCGCCGCCTCCACCGTGGGGAAGTACCCCAGCAGGTGCACCTCCTCCCGGGTAGTTACCTCCAACCCGGGCAGAAGAATCAGCCGGTAGTAATCCGCCGCTTCCTTTATATAAGGAAGGTTTCGTGCCGTGTTGTGATCGGTCACCGCAATGGCATCCAGGCCCTTGATGTGGGCCATGCCGCAGATGTTGGCCGGCGTCATGTCATCATCGGCACAGGGGGACAGGCAAGAGTGGATGTGCAGATCCACCAGCATGGCTCACGCCTCCCCGCCGGGGCCGGTCAGGCCATGCCGGGCCATCAGCGCGCAAAGCTCAAAAGCGGTCTTCTGGCTGGAAAGCACCGTCACGCCTTCCTCCCTGGCCTTTTCCAGGGAGGCTTCCTCCATCTCAATGCCTTCGGGGATAATCACCGCCGCCATCTCCATCAGCGAGGCTACGGCAATCACGTTCATGTGGGTCTGCACCGTAATCCACGCCATGCCGGCCTGGCCATGGGCCATAACCCAGCTGAGCAGATCGCAGGTGTACCCGCAGGAAACCTCCCTGTCCTTCTCCGTTTCCGGGGTCAAGTCCACTGCGCCCGTTACGTCCATCAATTCCCGAATCGTCATCCAATCATCCTTCCTTATGGTGTGCCCGGACAGAAACACTGCATCCGGGTTTCGCTAAAGGGTCATTGGCCCTTGAAAATCCCGCCATTGTCTGTTTGGCAGTGTGGCTTATGGGTAGCTTTGGTATTGGGCCGCGGAGACACTCCCCCGCGTCGCGGTGCGCCCTTCGCGCACCGTGACCCCAGCTGGAATGTCACCAAGAAGCACTGCCCAGCCTGGGATTCTTAAGGGATGAAATCCCTTAAGCGGGTTTCTTAAGGGCAGCGCCCTTAAGCGGGATTCTTAAGGGCAGCGCCCTTAAGCGTCCCTACTCCCGCGTGGTCTGCGCCAGGTTGACCATTTGCTGGGCCATGATTTTCAGCTGGTCCTTCAGGCGGTGGATGCAGTCCATATCAGTGGCGAAGCCCTGGACGATGTCCTCGGCAAAGGTGCGGCAGGTTGGGCTGCCGCAGGAGCCGCAGTCGTACCCCGGGAGGCGCTTGTAGATTTCCTCCATCCGTTCCAGCTTGCGCATGGCCTCCACAATATCGTCATCCAGCTTCATGGCGCTGTTGGGCAGAATATCCTTCTGGTTGTACAGGGGATACTTGGTCAGCAGGCTCACATCCACATGCTGCTCCGGGTGCAGGCCGGAGGTCTTGTCCACCATGCGGCGGATCATGTTCCGGGCCACATAGTTATTTTCAAAGTTCAGCGGGCCGCCCACGCAGCCGCCGGTGCAGGCGGAGCCTTCAAAAAAGGTCAGGTCGTGGAGCTTGTTGTTCTCAATCTCCTCCAGCACGCGAATCACGTTTTCAATGCCGTCCACCGCCATGGAGTTTTCCGGGCAGACGGCATTGGCCTCGCCGCCGCTGTTGGCCCAGCCCACGCCCCAGGCAGAGGCCTGCACCAGGCTTTCGTCCGCCTCATGGCTGCGGGTGTGGCTGGACAGAAGGCCGTAAATCTCCAGCACGCTGATGGCCCCATCCACCGCACTTTTCTCGTGGCCGATGGGGTTGCGGATGGCCGTCACCTTGGCCGGGCACGGGGTGATGAAGAAGCACCCCACCTGGCTTTCGTCCACCTGGTGTTTTCTGGCAAACTCCCGTTTGGCAATCAGCGCCGCCACTTCCATGGGCTGGCGCACATCCACAATATGGTCAATCAGGTCGGGAAAGCGCACCTGGATCAGCCGCACAATAGCCGGACAGGCGGCGGAAATCAGCGGCCTGGGCAAATCGGGCTGGCGGAGCTTCTCCCTGATGGCGCGGGTCACCACATCCGCACCCCGGGCCACCTCGAACACCTCGTCAAAGCCCATGTGCTTCAGGCCCGTCAGCACCTGGGCAATGCTGCGCAGGCTTTTGAACTGCCCGTACAGGGAGGGTGCAGGCAGCGCAATTTTGTACTTGAACCGGCTGATGGAGGAAAGCGGGTCGGTCACGGCAATCTTGGCGTGGTATTCGCACACGCGGATGCACTCGCCGCAGTCGATGCAGCGCTCGGCAATAATGTGCGCCCGCCCGCCCCGGACGCGGATGGCCTCCGTGGGGCATCGCTTCAGGCAATTGGTGCAGGCCCGGCACTTATCCTTGTCCAGCCGGACCGAATGAAAAATGCGTTTTTCTTCCATAGTTCTGCTCCTGTGTCTGCACTATTTCAGCGCAAAGGACATCATGATGCGGGTACCCACGCCCACCTGGCTCTGTATGTCGAAATCGGAAGCGTTGCGCTTCATGTTGGGCAGGCCCATGCCGGCGCCAAAGCCCAGATTCCGCGCCTCCTCGTTGGCGGTGGAATAGCCCTCGGTCATGGCCTTGTCAATGTCGGGAATGCCCGGCCCCACGTCCTGGGAGATCAGCGTAACCTTTTCCGGGTCCACCTGCAGGGTCAGGCTGCCGCCCATGGAGTGAATCACCAGGTTCAGCTCCACCTCATAGCTGGCCACGGACACCCGGCGCAGCACCGCCGCATCCACGCCCAGCTGCTTCAGTTTCCGCTTGATGGTGGTGGATGCCTCGCCGGCTGTGGCGTATGCACCGGACTCCACAGGGAAAATCTGCTCCATCAAAATCGCCATGGCGCACCTCTCACTTTGTTTTTTCTTTGGTGCCGGGCAGGCCGTG
>CAYMOM010000116.1:0-6240 GCA_964391995.1 uncultured Faecalibacterium sp. | reverse complement strand
AGTTCTTCAACGACATCGACGAAACCTTCATGCCCATCTACAACGCCCTGTGGAAAGAAATCAAGAACGCCAAGTAACGCCAAGGTTTTTCCGCTGCGCCCGCCGCTCCCCTGCGGTGGGCGCTTTGCATGGGCTTTTTGCAAAGAAATCCGCCATTTTCAAAGGATTTTGTATGTCCTGTGTTGTATATATTCATTATTAAGCCGAAGGAGGGTCATACTATGACCATCAGGGAGCGCTATGAGCAGGAGGAAGCCGCGCGGCTTTCCCCGCTGGCGGTACAGTCCTGCAAGACCCGCGGGCGGGAAAGGCCCCAGGAGCCTTGCACCGTCCGCACAGAGTTCCAGCGGGACAGGGATCGTATCATCCACTGCAAATCCTTCCGGCGGCTGAAATTCAAAACCCAGGTGTTTCTTGCTCCCGAGGGCGACCACTACCGCACCCGCCTGACCCACACCCTGGAGGTGGCCCAGGTGGCCCGCACCCTGGCCCGGTGCCTGCGCCTGAACGAAGACCTGACCGAGGCCATCGCCCTGGGGCACGACCTGGGGCATACCCCCTTTGGCCACATTGGCGAGCGCTCCCTGGACGAGCTGATGCCCGGCGGCTTCCGCCACAACGAACAATCCCTGCGGATGGTGGAAACCCTGGAAAACGACGGCAACGGCCTGAACCTGACCTGGGAAGTACGGGACGGCATCCTCTGCCACAGCGGCAGGCAGTTTCCCGCCACGCTGGAGGGCCAATGCGTCCGCCGGGCAGACAGAATCGCCTACCTGAACCATGACCTGGACGATGCCCTGCGGGGCGGCGTCCTCCAGCCCTTTGAATTGCCCGGGGACTGCCTGAAGATTCTGGGGCAGACCCATTCCCAGCGCATCAACACCATGATCCTGGACATTGTGGACAACAGCATGGACAAGCCTGAATTGTCCATGAGCCCCCTTGTTCAGTCCGCCATGGACGGCCTGCGGGAGTTCATGTTTGAAAAGGTGTACCGGGACAAGTGGCGCGCCGCCGAGGAAAACCGCTGCGACCATGTGATGAAGGCGCTTTATGCCTACTATATCGACCATCCCGCCGAAATGCCGGAGGAGTTTTTCCTCATCGTCTACCGGGACGGTCTGGAGCGTGGCGTGGGGGATTTCCTCTCCTGCATGACCGACCGATACGCCGTGCGGCTTTTCCAGCAGCTGTTCGTTCCTGCATCTTTCCCTGCAATTTGACGCTATTTTCCGACAAATTCAAGCAGGAAATACGCAAACGATGGCGAAAGAATAGGACAGGTGAAGGTTTTATGGCACAGCGCTTTCCCTCCGCTTGGCTGGACGAGCTCCGCCAGCGGGCCGATATTGTACAGATCGTCTCCG
Organism: uncultured Faecalibacterium sp.; assembly: GCA_964391995.1. Taxonomy (GTDB): domain Bacteria; phylum Bacillota; class Clostridia; order Christensenellales; family Aristaeellaceae; genus UBA11524. Next base: position 4,870 of record CAYMOM010000116.1, on the reverse strand, counting down.
GCTATGTGACGCTGAAGCAGAACGGGCACCGCTACTGGGGTCTGTGCCCGTTCCACGGCGAGAAAACAGCCTCCTTCTCTGTGGATGCAGAACGCCAGCTCTACCACTGCTTCGGCTGCAAGGCCGGCGGCAGCGTGATCCAGTTCATCATGGATATCGAGCGGCTGGACTTTCCCGAGGCCGTGCGCTTCCTGGCCGATCAGCTTCACATGCCCCTGCCCCAGATGGAGGACGACCCCGAATACCAGCGCCGCCGCACCCAGCGGGACAGGCTTCTTGCCGCTAACAAGGAAGCTGCACAGTTTTTCCACAGCACCCTGTTTGCCCCGGACGGACGGCCCATGCTGGAATACTTCAAGCGCCGCGGGCTGACGGACAATGTGATCCGCAAGTTTGGCCTGGGCGCCTCCCCCGATGGGTGGGACACCCTGACCAAACACCTGCTGGGCAAAGGCTTTACCCTGGAGGAGCTGCGCCTTTGCGGCCTGACGGTGGTCAAGCCTGCCCAGCCTGCCACCGAAGACGCTCCCGCCAGGCCCCAGCGGAGCTACGACATGTTCCGCGGCCGCGCCATGTTTCCCATCATCGACCAATATGGCAATGTGCTTGCCTTTGGCGGGCGCATCCTGGGGGAGGGCCAGCCCAAGTACCTGAATACCTCCGACACCCCGGTTTTCAACAAGCGGCTGGGGGTTTACGCCGCCAACCTGCTGCGCAAGGAACGCCACCTGGAACGGGTTGTGCTGGTGGAAGGGTACATGGATGTGGTTTCCCTCACCCAGTTTGGTGTGCCCGGCGTGTGCGCCACCCTGGGCACCGCCCTGACCCCCGAGCAGGCACGCCTGCTGAAGCGCTTCGCCCCCAAGGTCTACCTGGGTTACGATGGCGACAGCGCCGGCCAGCATGCCATTCTGCGCGGGCTGGACATTCTCCAGGCCGAAGGCATTCCCGCCCGGGTGCTGGACTTTCCCGATAAGCTGGACCCGGACGAGTTCATCCGCCGGGACGGGCTGGAGGGCTTCAACCAGCTGCCCGCCATCTCCCCCGAAACCTACCGAATGCGCCGCCTGCACGAGCAGTACGACCTTTCCACCCAGGAAGGCCGTACCGACTACGCCAAGGCCTGCGCCCAGGTGCTCAAGGGCCTGGAACCTGTGGAGTTGGAAAACCACCTGCAGGAGCTGATGGTGCAGACAGGCTTCACCCGTGAGGTGCTGCTGGCACAGATCGGTTCCACGCTGCCCAAGGCCGCGCCCCGCACCCCGGCGCCCAGGCGGGAACCCATCAAGCGCCAGGATGCACTGCCCGGCGAGGACATCCGTGCCGAGGAGCTGCTCATTTCCCTGATCGGCACCGGACGCCTGCCCGGCGACATCGCCACCCAGGAGGATTTTGCCGATCCCCTGCTGAAATCCCTTTTTGCCGACCTGGCCCAGGGCCGATCCCCTGCCAGCCTGGTGGAGGAGCAGCAGGATGAAACCCTCCGCGCCCGGGTCAGCCGCCTGCTGCTCACCCCGCCCTCCGAAAATACCGATCAGCTGATCCGCATGGCCCAGGATTGCCTTAACGCCATGCGCCGCCGCCGGCTGGAGGAGCGGATACAAACCATTATGCGTACCATCAACGCCCTTTCGGGCAGTGACAAAATAGCCGCTATGACCGAGGTTCAGGCGCTGACCGCGAAGCTGAACCGCTTGAAGTCCGCCAGATAAGCTCTGGCGGCACATGAAAAGGAGAGGATTCCGCTTGACGCTTTCACCCGATGCACGCCAGACCAAGCTGAACGAACTGTACGAAATTGGCAAGTCCAAGGGCAACATGACCTATAAGGAAATCATGGATCGCCTGATGGAAATGAACATGGATCCCGATCAGCTTGACAAGGTGCTGGAAACACTGGAGGCTCTGGGCGTTGAAATCATCAACGAAAACGACCTGCCCACCCAGCCTGCTTCCCAGCCCGAGGAAGAGCACGAGGAACCGCTGGATCTCTCCGTGCCCGAAGGCATTTCGGTGGACGATCCCGTCCGCATGTACCTGAAGGAGATTGGCAAGGTTCCCCTGCTGACCGCCGAGGAAGAAGTCGAAATCGCCAAAAAGCTGGAGAGCGGCACCCCCGAGGAAAAGGAAGAAGCCAAGCGCAAGCTGTCCGAGGCCAACCTGCGGCTGGTGGTTTCCATTGCCAAGCGCTATGTGGGCCGCGGCATGCTGTTCCTGGATCTGATTCAGGAGGGCAACCTGGGCCTGATCAAGGCCGTGGAGAAGTTCGACTACCGCAAAGGCTTCAAGTTCTCCACCTATGCCACCTGGTGGATTCGCCAGGCCATCACCCGTGCCATTGCCGACCAGGCGCGCACCATCCGTATTCCCGTGCACATGGTGGAGACCATCAACAAGCTGATTCGCGTCAGCCGCCAGCTGCTGCAGGAGTACGGGCGGGAGCCTACCCCGGAGGAAATCGCCAAGGAAATGGGCATTTCCGAAAGCAAGGTGCGCGAGATTATCAAGATTGCCCAGGAGCCAGTCAGCCTGGAAACCCCCATTGGCGAGGAAGAAGACAGCCATTTGGGCGACTTTATCCCCGATGACGATGCACCCGCCCCGGCGGAAGCAGCCTCCTTTGCCCTGATGAAGGAGCAGCTGCTGGACGTGCTGGACACCCTGACCCCCCGTGAAGAAAAGGTGCTGCGCCTGCGCTTTGGCCTGGACGATGGCCACCAGCGCACCCTGGAGGAAGTGGGCCGGGAGTTCAACGTGACCCGCGAGCGCATCCGCCAGATCGAGGCCAAGGCCCTGCGCAAGCTCCGCCACCCCAGCCGTTCCAAGAAGCTGCGGGATTATCTGGACTAAGGAACGAGGCAGGGACGCTGTCCCTGCACCCTGCTTAAGGGATTTCATCCCTTAAGAATCCCTTTTTTTGCGTGCGCCGGGTTAGCTGGCGTTTGAAAAATGCTACGAATGATTTACCCTGTCGATACGACAGGGTGATTCTGTCTGGAGGTTGCCATGCTGGACGAACGCCTTTCCCTAGCGGCGGAGCTGTACGAGCCTTGCGCGCTGGGGGCGGACATTGGCACGGATCACGGCCTGCTGCCCTGTTACCTGCTGAAAAAGGGCATATGCCAGCGGATGGTTTTCGCCGATGTAAGCCCAAAGGCACTGGTTCACGCCCGGCAGCAGGTGCAGCGCCAAGGGCTGACAGCACAGGCGCAGCTGGTTTGCGCCGATGGCCTGGATGCACTGGCGGAGCCTTGCGGCTGCGTGTCCGTCATGGGCATGGGCGGCGAAACCCTGGCGGGGATTCTCACCCGGGGTGCACACCGGCTGCACGGCGCTGTGCTGGTGCTTTCCGCCCACACGGATCTGCCCCTGGTTCGCCAGGCTGTGGCAGAGATTGGCTACCATTTCGTCCGTGAAGAGCTTTGCCGGGCTGCCGGACGGTTCTACCTGGTGTGGCGTGCCGAGCCTGGCCCGGCGCCCATGACGGCAGAGGACATCCGCTTTGGCACCCTGCTGCGCCGGCCCATGACGGAGGAGCTGCACAGCTACTTCCGGTGGCGCATGGCTGTGCTGTCGGACAGGCTCCGCGGCCTGCAATCCGCCCGGGAGCCGGACGCCGACGCCATTGCCGCCATTCAGGGCGACATTGCCCGCTATCAGGCACGAATGGAGGAACCCCTATGCTGACCATGCAGGATGTGTATGATTTCATCAACACCCTCGCCCCCTATGACACCCAGCTGCCCTTTGACAATTCCGGCATGCTGGTGGGCGACCCGGCAGCGGAGATCCGCGGCATTCTCTTCGCCATGGACGCTACGCCAGCCGTTATCGCCGAGGCCCTCCAGGCCGGTGCCAACCTGATTGTCACCCACCACCCCATTCTGTTTTCCCCGGTAAAACAGGTGCTGACTACCGATTTCGAGGGACGCATTGTCCTTCAGCTGGCCCGCCACGGCCTGAACCTGCTGTGCGCCCACACCAACCTGGATCGTGCGCCCGGTGGCATCAACGATGCGCTGGCCCAGCGTCTGGGGCTGGCGAACATCACCGGCGAAGGCTTCCTTCGCGCTGGGGTGCTCCCCTGCCCCATGACCGCCCGGCAGCTGGTCAGCCATGTGTCCCAGGCGCTGAACACGGTTGTTCGCCCCATGGGCGCCGGCGACGGCATCACGCGGGTGGCGGTTTGCTCCGGTGCCGGTGGGGATGAATGGCCCGCTGCCCTGCAACTGGGCGCCCAGGCCTTTGTTACCGGGGAAATGAAGCACCACCACGCACTGGCCGCTGCCGATGCAGGCCTGCTCTGCCTGGAGGCCGGTCATTACGCCACCGAGGAACCCGGCATTTTTGCCCTGGCCGATGCTTTACAAACGGAGCTAAATAGGGTAAAATGTAGGGTGCATATCACCAAATCCCGGGCGGGTGCCTACGCCTTGCCCTGAAGCCTGGACGGAGGCGCGTTTGTCCGTCAGAAGGAGGAATCCCATGGATCAGCAGCAGTTGGAGCTTATGTGGCAGTACCAGCAGGAGGATATGAAGGCGGATCGCCTTGCCCACGAGATCAAGCGCTCCCCCACCCGCCAGAAGCTGGAAAAGAGCCGCGATTTCATCATAGAGCAGCAGAAGCTGTACAAGCAGATTGAGGAGCAGGTGGCCATCCTGGCTGACAGAAAGGACGCCATCCGCGATGCCATCGCCCGGTGCGAGGAGCAGGTGGCTGCCATCGCCGCCAAGTTCGAGCAGAATCCCCCGGAGGATGAGGAATCCGCCCATGCCATGCTGGCTGAAGCCACCAAGGTTCGCGACAACATCGCCTCCTACGAGCAGGAGATGCGCCGCATGGCCAAGGACTCCAACGATTACGACCAGA
>CAYMOM010000115.1:0-6266 GCA_964391995.1 uncultured Faecalibacterium sp. | reverse complement strand
GGGCCCTTCGCGACGCATACCATTTCTTCAACTTCCTTGGTGTAAAGCATCGGATTGGTTCCTCCTATCATGAGATAGTCGTGGCATGGGGATACTCATTGTCCATGATAGTATAGCACACTTTTCCCCAACTGAACAGGGGAATTTCAGAATTTGTGAGAAATTTATCAATAAGAAATTACTCAATAAGAAAATGCCCTTCTGTGCGAAGGGCGAGCCATTACACGCTCAGCTTTTTGTAAAACGCCGCTGCACCGGCAATTTCCTCATCGGTGGGATGTCCCTTGGCCACGCCGCCAATGAGCTTGAACGGCCCAAAGGTGTCAAAACCCAGGCAGCCGTATTCCCCCAGCACCTGTGCCTTGCGCTCAGCTGCCGCCTCGCCAATGGCCTTGGTGTAGCCCTTTTTCTCCGCGCCGCAAGTGTAGAGGAAAAAAACCTTCTTGTCCTCGGGCAGGTTTTTGCGGGCAAATTCCAGCACGGATTTGTGGAACTTGGAGTAGTATATGCCGGAGGCAAAGCCCACGGCGTCATAGCCGGACAGGTCGGCTTCCTGCACCTGGGATGCATCAATGGCAGTAACATCCTTGCCCAGTGCATCAATCAGCTTTTTCGTGTTGCCATGGTGGCGGGAATAATAAACAACGGCGGTTTTCATAGGTTTCCTCCTTGCTTTTTCATGGTACGAATATTATACTATAGATGAAAAACCCCTGCAAGTACTGAAAAACAATGTACCTGGTACGCTTAACCATACTGGAGGACAGCCGTGAAAGCAGATTTTTCCCCCAAGGAATATCTTCAGCGGGTGCTGAGCACCACCCCCAGCGACACCTGCCCCATGCGCCGGGCGCTGGAAATGCTCAGTGGCAAGTGGCGCACCCATGTGCTCTATGAGCTGTGCAGGCACGAAAGCTGCCGCTTTGGCGAGCTGAAGCACGCCATTCCCCGCATTACCAACACCATGCTTTCCGCCACGCTGAAAGACCTGGAGCAGCAGGGCGTCATCCACCGGGAGCAGTTTAACGAAATACCGCCCCATGTGGAATACTCCCTGACGGAAAAAGGGCGTGCCCTGCTGCCTGTGTTTACCGAGCTGGCACGCTGGGGCGAAAGGTATGGGGAAAGGAAGATTGATTCTTTTCCCATCTGTGGTATAATGAAAACAGAACAATTGCAAAAGGAGGCAAACTCCATGAATATGGTGGATATTATCACCAAGAAAAAGCTGGGCCAGGCGCTGACTGCCCAGGAGATTGGCTATTTCGTTCAGGGCGCGGCAAAGCAGACCATTCCCGATTATCAGCTGGCGGCGCTGCTGATGGCCATCCGCCTGAACGGCATGACGGCAGAGGAAACCACCTGCCTGACCCTTGCCATGCGGGATTCCGGCGATGTGTGCGACCTTTCCGCCATTCCCGGCGTGAAGGTGGACAAGCACTCCACCGGCGGCGTGGGGGACACCACCACCCTGGTGCTGGCACCCCTGGTGGCTGCCTGCGGCGTGCCTGTGGCAAAAATGAGCGGACGCGGCCTGGGCCACACCGGCGGCACATTGGACAAGCTGGAATCCATTTCCGGACTGTCCGTGGAGCTGAGCGAGGATGCCTTCATCCGCCAGGTGAACAGCCTGGGCGTGGCGGTGATTGGGCAAACCGGCGCCCTGGCACCGGCGGACAAGACCCTTTACGCCCTGCGGGACGTGACTGCCACCGTGGATAGCTTGCCGCTGATCGCCTCCTCCATCATGTCCAAAAAGCTGGCCTCCGGGGCGGATGCCATCGTGCTGGACGTAAAAACCGGCTCCGGCGCCATTATGCAAACGCTGGAAGGCTCCATTCAGCTGGCGAAAACCATGGTGGAGATCGGTGCGCTGGCAGGCAAGCCGGTTACCGCCATCGTCACCGGCATGGAGCAGCCCCTGGGCACCCATGTGGGCAACGCCCTGGAGGTAAAGGATGCCATTGACGTGCTGTCCGGCCGCACCAGGGGCGCCCTGCTGGAGGTTTCCCTGCTGCTGGGCAGCCACATGCTGGTGCTGGCGGGCCGGGCCGCTAACCCGGCGGAAGGCCGCACCCTGCTGCAGCAGGCGCTGGACACCGGCGCCGGCTTGGCGAAGCTGAAGGGCATGATTGCCGCCCAGGGCGGCGATCCTGCCGTGTGCGATGATGTAACCCTGCTGCCCCAGGCGGCGGTGAAGCGCACCATCACCGCAAACTGCACCGGCTATGTTGCCGGCATGGACACCATGGCGCTGGGCCTTGCCGCACAGGCCATGGGCGCCGGTCGCGTGCAGAAGACCGACGTGCTGGACTACGCCGCGGGCTTTGTGCTGTCCGTGCGCATTGGCGACCGGGTGCAGCCGGATACCCTCCTGTGCACCCTGCATGCCCGCAGCCAGGCGGATGCGGACAAGGCGGAAAAGGCCATCCGTGCCGCCATTGCCTTCTCCGATACACCTGTGGCGCAGCCGCCCCTGTGCTACGCCATCGTCACCAGGAACGGCGTGGAGCGCCTGGGCTGACCTGCCCGGCTTTCCACATCAAAAAGCGGCCCGCGATGCAGGCCGCTTTTGCTTTGCTGTATTAGCGATAGGAAACCTCGGTAACCGGGTTGGTGACCACAATAAAGGTCTTGCCGCGCTGCATGGGCAGCTCCTCGCCATCGGGGCCGACGAACACGATTCGATCCTCCTGGCTGGCGCGGAACCAGGCGCCCCGCACATACCGGCCATTCTGGAAAATCTCGGCTACGCCGCTGCCCACCAGGTGATTCTTCAGGTAAACATAGCCGCTGTTCCAGCTGAAGGGCACCCGCAGCACAATCACATTGGCAAAGGTGACCAGCTCGCCGTTATCCCTGTCGGTATAATCACCGGAGGAATTGGTGCGGATGTAGGAGGCCGTTTCGGCGTTGTAGGTATAGGTGGCATAGCTGGCATGGTTGGAGCGCCCGTCGCTGTCATCGCCCCGGTGGACGATTTCGATATACTCCGCGGTTTCGCCATCGGTGCGGGGCGCATCGGTGAACAGGAAGGGACGCTGCTCAAAGGTGGCACCATTGGCCAGCAGCTCGTTGTGCATCTCCAGCACATGGGCAGAGGAATTGTGGGGCGCCGCTAGGCCGCTGACCCTGTGGGCATAGCCGCCCAGCAGGTTAAACATCCTGTCGGCAGAGCGCATGCCGAAGCTGTTCATCAGTTTCACCGGGTCGGCATTCTTGTTGTCCAGGGTCGGGCCGCCTGCATAGGCAAAGGCAGCATCCCAGGCCATGACAAGGGGCACCATGGACGTGCGGGCAGAGCGGGCGCCGCCGGCTCCCTCGGGATAATGGTCGGCAAAGAGGGCCAACAGCTTTGTGGCGCCGGAGCCGGCATTGGGCACCTGGAAAATGATGTCCGCCTGGCTCACGCCCCAGTGGGGATAGGCATCCTCGGCATTGTCCAGCACGGTCACAATGGGGGTGTATACCTCCCCGGAGGCAGGCAGGCCTGTGGTGGAGCTGATGCCCTCAATCACCGGGTTGTCCTCGTAGGACTTTTTCAGCTTGATGCTGTTTTTTTCCGTTTTGCCAATCAGGGTCATGCTGCCGTCCGCACAGGCCGCAGAGGCGAAAATCATCAGAAAAACCAATGCCAGGGAAACAACACGCTTCATTTCGTTTTCTTCCTTTCATTCGAAGTGGTCGCACACATTATACCCCATTTCGCCCTAAAACACAACTGTTCCATTCCGTCACATAAGTAACAAGTTCCACCGGGGCAAAGGTGCTGCAGCTTTCTCTTGCAAGGAGTGCATAGGACATGGTATAATATAAGATGCGTTCGTGCATACACGGACGGGTTAGGAGAACGCCATGCTTGATTTTGTAAAAAAACTGCTGGGCAACGGAAATGATGCACAGCTGAAGAAGCTGACCAAAACGGTCAACGCCGTGGAGGCCCTGGAGGATGAATATCGCCGGCTGACGGATGCGCAGCTGCGGGCCAAGACGGAGGAATTCCGCGCCCGCCTGCAAAAGGGCGAAACCGAGGACGACATTCTGCCCGAGGCCTTTGCCGCCGTGCGGGAAGCCGCCGACCGGGTGCTGGGCATGCGCCCCTTCCGGGTGCAGGTGCTGTGCGGCATTGTGCTGCACCAGGGCCGCGTGGCTGAAATGAAAACCGGTGAAGGCAAAACCCTGGTGGCCACCATGCCCGCCTACCTGAATGCCCTTTCCGGCAAGGGTGTGCATGTGGTGACCGTCAATGACTACCTGGCCCGCCGCGACTCCGAGTGGATGGGCAAGGTGCACCGCTTTCTGGGGCTGAGCGTGGGGCTGATCGTTCACGACCTGGACAACGCCCAGCGCCGCAAGGCCTATGCCTGCGACATCACCTACGGCACCAATAACGAACTGGGCTTCGACTACCTGCGGGACAACATGGTCATCCGCCAGGGCGACCTGGTGCAGCGGGGCCACCACTACGCCATTGTGGACGAGGTGGACTCCATCCTGATTGACGAGGCCCGCACACCCCTGATCATCTCCGGTCAGGGCGAAAAGAGCACCGTGCTCTACGAAAAGGCCGACCAGGTCGTCCGCACCATGAAACTGGACGAGCACTACACCTATGATGAAAAGAAAAAGGCCGTTGTGCTGACCGACGAGGGCGCACAGAAGGTGGAGCGGGCCTTTGCCATCGACAACCTGAACGACCCGGAAAACGCCGAGCTGAACCACCACATCCACTGTGCCCTCCGCGCCCATGTGACCATGAAGCGGGATGTGGACTATGTGGTTCAAAACGGGCAAGTGGTGATTGTGGACGAGTTCACCGGCCGCCTGATGGTGGGGCGCCGCTACTCCGAGGGCCTGCACCAGGCCATTGAAGCCAAGGAGCATGTGAAGGTGGAGCGGGAAAGCAAGACCCTTGCCACCATCACCTTCCAGAATTACTTCCGCATGTATGAAAAGCTCTCCGGCATGACGGGCACCGCCAAGACGGAGGAAGCCGAATTCCAGGGCATCTACGCCCTGGACGTGGTGGAGATTCCCACCAACAAGCCCAACATCCGCAAGGATCTGGACGACATGGTGTACAAGAACATGCAGGCCAAGTTCAATGCGGTGCTGGCCTCCATCGAGGAGCACCACGCCAAGGGCCAGCCTGTGCTGGTGGGCACCGTGACCGTGGAAACCAGCGAGATGCTTTCCGCCCTTTTGCGCCGCCGGGGTATCGAGCACGATGTGCTCAACGCCAAGAACCACGCCCGGGAGGCGGAAATCGTGGCCCAGGCCGGCCACTACGGGGCGGTGACCATCGCCACCAACATGGCTGGCCGCGGCACGGACATTTGCCTGGGCGGCAACCCGGAGTTCCTTGCCCGCCGGGCCCTGCGCCAGGAAGGCATGGACGAGGACATGATCGAGGCCGCCGTGGGCCACAACGAGGATGTACCCCCCGAGGTGCTGGAGGCCCGGGCCAGGTATCAGGCGCTGTACGATTCCTTCAAAAAGCAGACCGATGCCGAGCACCAGCGGGTGCTGGCAACCGGCGGCCTGCACATCATCGGCACCGAGCGGCACGAGTCCCGCCGGATTGACAACCAGCTCCGGGGCCGCGCCGGCCGCCAGGGCGACCCCGGCTCCACCCAGTTCTTCATCTCCCTGGAGGACGACCTGATGCGCCTGTTCGGCTCCGAGCGGATTGGCGTCATTGTTGACCGCCTGGGCCTGAAGGACGATGAACCCCTGCAGGCCGGCATGCTGACCAAGCAGATCGAGTCCGCCCAGAAGCGCATTGAAACCCGGAACTTCGAGGCCCGCAAACACGTTCTTGAGTACGACAACGTGATGAACCGCCAGCGCGAGGTCATCTATGGTCAGCGCCGCCGGGTGCTCATGGGCGAAAACGTGCGGGAGAACATCATCGGCATGACCGCCAGGCTGATTGACGCTGCCATGGGCCGCTTTGCCGCCACCGACAGCGGCGAAGACTGGGACTGGGCGCAGCTGACTTCCTACCTGGAAACCCTGTGCATTCACCCGGGCACCATTGCTGCCAAGCGCCCCATGGTGGAGGAAAGCAAGGACAAGGCCGGCTTTGTTGCCGCGCTGAAGGAGGACGCCCGCACCTTCTATGAGGAGCGGGAAACCCTGATGGGCGAGATTGGCGTGGACATGCGGGAGGTTGAGCGGGTGATGCTGCTCAGCAGCGTGGATCGCCGCTGGATGGATCACATCGATGCCATGGATCAGCTGCGGGACGGCATTGGCTTCCGGGC
>CAYMOM010000114.1:0-6339 GCA_964391995.1 uncultured Faecalibacterium sp. | reverse complement strand
CCAGCTCCTTGTAGTTTTCCACAGCGGCCTTGGAGGCGTTGTAGACCACGAAGTCAGGCTCGAAGGTCTTCAGCTCCTCCTCGGAGGGAACGATGAACATGTTCTTGATGAAGTGGGCCTGCCAGGCAACCTCCACAATGAAGCGCACGCTCATGCGGGTGTCGGCGTTGGCGCCGCAGAAGGCATCCACCACATACAGCTTCTTGCCGGAAAGTTCCTTCATGGCCAGGTTCTTCACATTGGCCCAAACTTCCTCGCTCATGGGGTGGTTGTCGTTCTTGAACTCGTCGGAGGTCCACCACACGGTGTTCTTGGAGTTTTCGTCCATGACGATGTACTTGTCCTTGGGGGAGCGGCCGGTGTAGACGCCGGTCATCACGTTCACGGCGCCCAGCTCGGTCAGCTGGCCCTTTTCATAGCCCTCCAGGGCAGGGTTCATCTCTTCCTCGAACAGCATTTCGTAGGAGGGATTGTGAACAATCTCAGTCGTGCCGGTGATGCCATACTTGCTCAGATTCAGCTCAGACATTGCTTGCAACCTCTTTCCTTGATAACTCATTGGGGGGTGATGCCTGTGGGCCAGGCCCAAATCAACCAAATCACCCCATTGTGTACGCTACCATCTTACAACATCCTGCCCCCGAAATCAATAGCTTTCATAATTATTTAACAATCTTCTTCCAGGAGTAGGTTTCCCAGTTCCTTTGGAAAAATGCACAAAAGGGCGGCCGCTGCCACCCTTTTGTTTATGCCTTACACAGGCATGGTCTTGTCTTCCTTGTCCAGCATGGTGGAGTCGATCTTCATCTGCTGGGCCTGGCGATATTCAAAGAACTTGGGAGCAACCTTGGGGAACATGGCATAGGACAGCACGTCCTCCTCCTTCTGGTACCACTCGCGCATTTCCTCACGCAGGGTGTCCAGTTCCGGGGGCAGGTCATCGGCGAAGCGGTGGGTGATGACCTTGGTGTCGCCAATGCACTTTTTACGCACGTCCTCGTTCACGGGGGCGGGCAGCTTGCCATAGCGGCCAGCCAGCAGATCCTTGGACTCCTTGGGCACCATCTTGTAGCGCTCGCCGCCCAGCACGTTCATCACGGCCTGGGTGCCAACGATCTGGGAGGTGGGCGTCACCAGCGGAGGATAGCCAAAATCCTTGCGGACGCGGGGCACCTCAGCCAGCACATCGTAATACTTGTCCATGGCGTTGGCCTGCTTCAGCTGACCAATCAGGTTGGACAGCATGCCGCCGGGAACCTGATACTGCAAGGTCTTCACGTCCACGCCCAGCACGCGGGAAGGATCCCGCCAGCCATCGGCGGTCAGGCGATCCGCCACACCGCGGAAGTGCTCCGCCAGCTTCGCCAGCAGGTTCAGGTCCAGGCCGGTGTCGTACTCGGTGCCCTGGAGGGTCGCCACCAGGGACTCGGTGGCGGGCTGAGAGGTGCCGCTGGCCAGGGGGGACAGGCAGGTGTCCACCACGTCAACGCCGGCTTCCACAGCCTTCAACAGCACCATATCGCCGGTGCCGGTGGTGTTGTGGGTGTGCAGCACAATGGGCAGGCTAGTGGCGGACTTCAGGCGTTTCACCAGGCTGTAGGCCTTGTAGGGCAGCAGCAGGTTCGCCATGTCCTTGATGCAGATCAGATCAGCGCCCATCTTCTCAATTTCCACAGCCAGCTTGACGAAGTAGTCCTCGTTATGCACGGGGGACTCGGTGTAGCTCAGGGCAATTTCCGCCTTGCCACCATACTTCTTGGTGGCCTTCACGGCGGTCTGCATGTTGCGCAGGTCGTTCAGGGCGTCGAAGCAGCGGATGATGTCAATGCCGTTCTCGATGGCCTTCTTTACGAAGAACTCCACCACATCGTCGCTGTAGGGACGGTAACCCAGCAGGTTCTGGCCGCGGAGCAGCATCTGGGTCTTGGTGTTGGGCAGAGCGGCGCGGAGCTTGCGCAGGCGCTCCCAGGGATCCTCGTTCAGGAAGCGCAGGCAGCTGTCGTAGGTGGCGCCGCCCCAGCACTCCAGAGAATAGTAGCCCACCTTGTCCAGCATTTCGCAGGCAGGGAGCATTTCGTCCGTGCGCATGCGGGTGGCAGCCTGGGACTGGTGACCATCGCGCAGGATGGTATCGGTAATTTGTACCTTGGGCATAGGTTCTTCCTCCTATATCCGAAAGTCGATGCTTGTTAACAGGATGATTGCGATGAGGCGTCCACCTCATCCGGCCTTGCGGCCACCTTCCCATCAAGGGGAAGGCCTTGTGCACTCCTCCACGCGCGGGAGCCTACTTTGGCTCCCAACACCTGCGGCGGAAATGGGTGTGGGCACTGCCCACCCGCGGGAGCCTACTTCGGCTCCCGACACCTGCGGCGGAAATGGGTGTGGGCACTGCCCACCCGCGGGAGCCTACTTCGGCTCCCAACACCTGCGGCGGAAATGGGTGTGGGCACCGCCCACCCGCGGGAGCCTACTTTGGCTCCCAACGCCTGCGGCGGAAATGGCCGGGCGCACTGCGCCCTTAGCCGAACATGGAGAGCAGCACACCGGCAGCAATGGCAGAGCCGATAACGCCAGCCACGTTGGGGCCCATGGCGTGCATCAGCAGGAAGTTAGCGGGGTTCGCCTTCTGGCCTTCACGCTGGGACACACGGGCTGCCATGGGCACGGCGGATACGCCAGCGGAGCCAATCAGCGGGTTGATCTTGCCGCCGGAGAGCCAGTTCATCAGCTTCGCCAGCAGCACGCCGCCAGCGGTACCCATGCCAAAGGCCACAACGCCCAGCACGATGATCTTGATGGTATCCCACTGGAGGAAGGTGCTTGCCGTGGCAGTAGCACCCACCGTAATGCCCAGGAAGATGGTCACAATGTTCATCAGCTCGTTCTGCATGGTCTTGTTCAGGCGCTCGGTCACACCGCACTCCTTCACCAGGTTGCCCAGCATCAGCGCACCCACCAGGGAGGCCGCAGAGGGCAGCAGAATCGCTACCATGATGGTCACCACAATGGGGAAGACGATCTTCTGGGTCTTGGTGGCAGGCTTCAGCTCCGTCATGACAATCTTGCGTTCCTTCTCGGTGGTCAGGGCGCGCATGATAGGCGGCTGAATGACAGGCACCAGAGCCATGTAGCTGTAAGCAGCAACGGCGATGGGGCCCAGCAGGTGGGGTGCCAGCTTGCCCGTCAGCCAGATAGCCGTGGGGCCGTCAGCACCGCCGATGATGCCAATGGCGCCGGCTTCCTGGGGCGTAAAGCCCAGCAGGGATGCGCCAATAAAGGTCACAAAGATGCCCAGCTGGGCAGCAGCGCCCAGCAGCAGGGTCTTGGGGTTGGAGATCAGGGGCCCGAAGTCCGTGCCGGCACCCACGCCCATGAAGATCAGACAGGGGTAAATGCCCAGCTTCACGCCCAGATACAGGTAGTCCAGCAGGCCGCCGGAAACGGTGTAGCCGGCGGTGGCCAGCAGCACACCCAGCTCGGAATACACCTTGCCGTCCTTCAGGAAGGCGTTCTCCATCACAATGGACAGGGCGTTGCCCTTTTCGGTCAGCTGGGCCAGGGCATCCGCCAGGGGCAGCAGGGTGGCGCCATCCTCAACGGTCACCGTGTGGATGAAGTGGCCCAGCACGCTGCCCGTTTCCAGGTTGACAATCTGCCCGGCGGCGTTCACCACATAGTTGATGCCGTCGGTAATCAGGTCAGCGCCGTCTGCCAGCACCGCGCCGCCGAACAACCCCCAGTTCACATGGCCGCCAGCGAACAATTCCTCGTGGAACATGTCGCTGCCCAGCAGGTTGGTCAGCAGCATACCGAAGGCAATGGGCAGCAGCAGCAGCGGCTCGAAGCCCTTGACAATGGCCAGGTACAGCAGCAGGCACGCCACGCCCACCATGACCAGCGCCAGCGGATCCTGCATGAACTGGAATATACCAGAGGTCTCCCACAGACCCATCAGCGATTTCGTAATGAATTCCATGGTTTCAACTCACTTTCGTCCTTGGTTGCCGGCTCAGGCCAGCACAACCAGCGCATCGCCAGCGTTGACGGAAGCGCCCTTGCTGATGTTCACCTGGGCGACAGTGCCGTCCTTGGGCGCGGGAATTTCGTTTTCCATCTTCATGGCTTCCAGCACACAGATGATGTCGCCAGCCTTCACAGCCTGACCGGCCTGCACCTTCACATCCAGGATGGTGCCGGGCATGGGAGCCTTCACAGCTTCACTGCCGGCAACGGGGGCAGCGGCCTTGGGGGCGGCAGCAGGAGCGGGCGCAGCAGCGGGAGCGGCAGCCACAGGAGCGGGCGCAGCAGCGGGAGCAGCCACAGGAGCAGCGGCAGGCGCAGCGCCGCCGACTTCTTCAACGTCAACCACATAGGTCTGGCCATTCACGGTGATATTGAAAGTACGCATGGGTTTATTCCTCCTCAAACGATTGCACTCAATCTTGTTTTAGAAACGGGAGTAAATCTGCTCCTCGCGCCCGGCCTTCTGCCAGGGGGAAGCATTGGTCACGCGGCGCACACGGCGGACAACAAAGCCGCGCTCCTGGCCCAGCATGGCGGCTACGGCGGCGGAGATGACAGCAATCAGCTGCTCATCCGCAGCGGCAGCAGGAGCGGCCACAGGCTGCACAGCAGGCGCCTGAATCACCGGCGCGGGCTCGTCAGCCTTTTTTACCTTCTTGGGCTTCTTGCCAATGCCGCCCGTGGCGAGTGCCATCAGCTTGATCAGGAAGATCAGCAGCGTCAGGCCGGCAAAGACGATTCCGATACCAATCAGGGTAACTGTCAGGCCGAAAATCAAAGTTTCCATACCTTACACGTTCCTTTCCGTTACAGCGGCAGGTTGCCGTGCTTCTTGGGGGGATTGCTCTCCCGCTTGGATGAAAGCATCTCCAGGGCGGCGATGACATACTTGCGGGTTTCGGCAGGGTCGCACACATCATCCACCATGCCGGCCTGGGCAGCAGCCACGCCGTCGGCCACGTTGGCAGCGAATTCGCTCTCCAGCTTGGCACGGGTTTCCAGGGCAGGCTCCTTGCCGGCCTTCAGCTCATCGGTGTACAGCACCTGAACAGCCGCGTCGGGGGTCAGGGCAGAAATCACCGCACCGGGCCAGGCGTAGGTCACATCAGCATTGGCCTTGCCGCCCATGGCCACATAGGCCTGGCCGATGGCATTGCCAACAACCACGCTCACCTTGGCGGTGGTGGCCTCGGCATAGGCATACAGCAGCTGGGCAGCGGAGATCATGGCAGCAGCCTGCCCGTCCACTGCAGGCACCGCAATGCCCTTGGAGTTAATCAGGCTCACCACCGGCAGGCTGTAGCAGTCGCACAGGCGGATGAACCGGGCAGCCTTGGCGGCGGCGGCAGGGGTCAGCATGCCGTCGTTTTCCTTGGCATTGCCGCACACCAGGCCGGCACTGCGCCCGCCAATGCGGCACAGGCCCACGCGAATCTCCTTGCCCCAGTCCTTGTACAGCTCAATCACCTTGCCCGCGTCCGCCATGGCAGTCATCAGGGCATCGGCGTCACCGGCATCCAGCTGGGGAAGAATGCGGTTCATATCGTCAGTATCAAAGATGGCAGCATCCTCGGCATTGCAGCTGGGCAGCAGGTCCAGCACGTCAATGGCCAGAGCAATAGCTGCATCCTCGTTCTCGGCGGTCAGGGCCACGCCGCCCTGCTTCGCCATGGCCTCCGCGCCGCCAACAGCATTGGCGTCGAAGGTCTTGCCGGTCATGGCGCTCATCACCTGAGGGCCGTAAACCATCAGCTGACCAACCTTGCCGGCCTCGATGCTCACATCCGCCAGCTGGGCAATCAGCGCCGCGCCGCCCACCACAGGGCCCATCACCAGGGCCACCATGGGGCACACGCCGCTGAGCTTGGCCATCTTGGCATAGATGGTGGCGTAGGCGTTCATTGCCGCCGCGCCCTCATCCACACGCACGCCAGCGCTGTCGCACAGGGCAATGACGGGCGCACCCGTCTTCTGGGCCAGATCCAGCACCTTGCAGATCTTCCTGGCCTGCATTTCGCCCATGGCGCCGCCGTGCACGGTGAAATCCTGCGCGAACAGGTACACCGGGCGATCCTTCACCGTGCCATAGCCGGTGATGACGCCTGCGTAGTCGTCCTTCGTGGAAACCAGCGCATCCAGCTCAACAAAGCTGCCTGCATCCAGCAGCTTGCCAACCCGCTCCCGGGCGGTGAGCTTGCCGGCTGCACGCTGCTTGGCAATGCGCTGGGCATCGCCCTGCAGGATGGCCTGCTTCTTGGCAAGCACCTGCTTGAGTTCCTGTGTGCTAACCATGTCCAATCTCCCTCCATGTTG
>CAYMOM010000113.1:0-6393 GCA_964391995.1 uncultured Faecalibacterium sp. | reverse complement strand
GCATGGTTTCCGGGCGTGTGGTAGCCAGCTCCAGCATTTCGCCGGTTTCCTTCACCGGGTAGAGAATGTGCCAGAAGCAGCCGTCCATCTCCTTGTGCTCCACTTCCGCATCGGAAATGGCGGACTGGCACTGGGTGCACCAGTTGACCAGCCGGTTGCCCCGGTAGATAAGGCCCTTTTCGTACAGCCGGCAGAAGGTTTCCCGCACGGCCTTGGAGCAGCCCTCATCCATGGTGAAGCGGGCCCGGCTCCAGTCGCAGCTGACGCCCATCTTGCGCTGCTGATGCACAATGCGGCTGCCGTACTCTTCCTTCCACTGCCAGGCGCGTTTGAGGAAACCTTCCCGGCCCAGGCTGTCCTTGGTCATGCCTTCCTTGGCCATGGCCTCCACGATTTTCACCTCGGTGGCGATGGCGGCGTGGTCGGTGCCGGGCAGCCATAGGGTGGGGTCGCCCTTCATGCGGTGATAGCGGATGGCAGCGTCCTGCAGGGTGCAATCCATGGCATGACCCATGTGCAGCTGCCCGGTGATATTCGGCGGCGGCATAACGATGGTGAAAGGCTTCTTGCCTTCCTCCCGGTGTGCCTTGAAAGCCTCAGCGCCTTCCCACGCCTGGTAAATGTCGCCTTCAATGGCCTGCGGATTGAATTTCGTTTCCATGTCCTGGGCGTTCATGCGTATTCTCCCCTCTGTTCAATGCCCGAAGCATTGTCATCAAAACAAAAAGCAGCCCCATCCCAAAGGACGGAACTGCTCCGTGGTACCACCTTATTTCGCAAACGTTGGTGGGCAGTGCCCACACCCATTTCCGCCATACATTCCGGTCACATCGTATGCTCCCGCGCTCAAACGGCTCTTCGCGCTTCGCTGATGGCCCTGTATCCGCCATACATTCCGGTCACATCGTATGCTCCCGCGCTCAAACGGCTCTTCGCCGCTTTGTCGATGGCTATCTATGGGTTCGTTTACCTCACGCGCGCTGTAACGGGCGCACCCGCACCGAACTGAGGCATGCAGGGCATGCGTTCATCCGGTGCTCTGTGGAAGCGACCTTCCCCATGCGGTTGACAGGGGCAGCCTTTCAGCCGGTGAACCGCCCTCTCTTTGCTGTGCGCGCAAGGTACTCCTCTTCCGTTTGCGAGTCGTATGTGGAACTTGCCGGTGAATGATCAGGCGTTCTGAGCCTCGTCCTTCACGACGACCTGGGTTCCATTGTAGTATCCGCAGTGCTTGCACACGCGGTGGGCCAGCTTCATCTGATGGCACTGGGGGCATTCAACGATGCCGGGCAGGCTCAGCTTCCAGTTGGCCTGGCGGCTGTGCTTGCGAGCCTTGGAAATCTTTCCCTTAGGAGTAGCCATGTTTACACCTCCTCATCCTTCGTCAGCAACTGCTGCAATGCCGCAAAGGGATGCTGACCTGGCAGTTCCTTCTGGCATGAGTTATAATCACTATCCACAGCGATGGTTTCGCCCAATCCGGCGCAGTCCTCCTTGCAGAGGAAGCGCATGGGCAGGGACATCACCGCATAGGACATGGCCAGCCTGTCAAACCCGACCTGATAACCTTCATAGCTGAAGATTTCATCGTCGTTCGGGTCGCCATCTCGCACGAAGGTTTCGTGGAAAGGCGCCTCGATGTCTGCGCTTGCGGGCTCCAGACAATTTGCGCATTGAGCGTGAGCAACGCACGTCAGCCTGCCGTCCACCGTCACGCCGCCGTTGTCGTCAGTAAAGAACGTGCCCTGCAGCACCGCCGTATCAAACGTAACGGTTTCGCCGCCGATGTCCACAGGAGCAATGGCCTGCTCGCCATGAAACGCATATTCCTGACCCGGGCTGCGCAACGCTTCGGAAACGTTCAGCTTCATCGTCATCACCTCAAATGTGACCATTGCTTATTATAGTAAACTTCCGGGCGTTTGTCAACAGGAATTTCGCAGGAAAATCCCCCATCCGGCTTATTTGCTCACCAGCTCCAGGGTATCCCGGGCGATCATGATCTCCTCGTTGGTGGGGATGACCAGCACCTTCACCTTGCTGTCGTCAGTGGAGATGACGCACTCGGTGGCATGACCGTCGGCGCAGGCTGCATTCTTATTCACATCAAGCTTGGCACCCAGGTATCCGAAGTTCGCCATCACCCGCTCGCGCAGCTTGCCGTTGTTCTCGCCAATGCCGGCGGTGAACACAATGATGTCCACACCGCCCATGGCAGCCGCATAGGAGCCGATGGTCTTCTGGATGCTGTACACCAGCATGTCCCGGGCCAGGATGGCGTTTTCGTTGCCCTCATCGGCAGCGGCGTCCACATCCCGCATATCGGAGGAAATGCCGCTGATGCCCAGCAGGCCGGACCTTTTGTTCATCAGGTTCAGCACTTTGTCAACGGTCAGCGTGGCTTCCTTGATGGGCTTGTTGTTCTCGTCCAGGGGGTTGTTGGAGATGAACTGCACCACAGCCGGGTCGCAGCTGCCGCAGCGGGTGCCCATCAGCAGGCCTTCCAGGGGCGTCAGGCCCATGGAGGTATCCACGCACTTGCCATCCACGCAGGCGCTGAGGCTGGAGCCATTGCCCAGGTGGCAGATAATGATGCGGGTGCCCTGCTGGGGAATGCCCAGATATTCGCACACGCGCTTGCTGACATAGCGGTGGGAGGTGCCGTGGAAGCCATAGCGCCGCACGCCCAGCACATCATGATAGGCCTTGGGCACGCCGTACATATAGGCTTTGGGCGGCATGGTCTGGTGAAAGGCGGTGTCGAACACGGCTACCTGCGGGGTGCCGGGCATCACCTTCTCGCAGGCCTCAATGCCCATCAGGTTGGCGGGGTTGTGCAGGGGGCCCAGGGGGATGCACTTCTTGATGGCGGCCTTCACTGCATCGTTGATGATCACTGACTCGGAGAACTCCGTGCCGCCGTGCAGCACCCGGTGGCCCACCGCGCCGATTTCGTCCACAGACTTGATGACGCCCATCTTCTCATCCTGCAGGGTGGCCAGCACCAGCTGGGTGGCCTCCACATGATCCTTGATGGGCTGCTTGATTTCAAACTTCTCGCTGCCCTTGGTGTGCTTCAGCTGGCTGCCTTCAATGGCAATGCGCTCCACCACACCCTTGGCCAGCACCTGTTCGCCCTCCATGTCGATGACCTGATACTTCAGGGAGGAGGAGCCTGCGTTGACAATCAGAATCTTCATTGGTCAAACTCCTTTATCGCGTCTTCTTCGCGGTTCTTACTTTACGATTTCACCCATGGTGTCCCGTCCGCAGCAGGCAGCGTTGCTCTCATCGGTGTCGATGTGCATGGCCAGGGCGTAGCTGTCGCTAACGCGCACCACCACATCGCCAAACACCAGGGCGCGGCCTTCGGTATCCACCTTTACGGACACAATGTCCTTGTCCTTCACGCCCATTTCGGCAGCATCGGCACAGGTCATGTGGATGTGGCGCTTGGCAGCGATCACACCCTGGGCAATCTCCACCTCACCGCAGGGGCCCACCAGCTTGCAGGCGCCGGAGCCGGCAATGTCGCCGGATTCGCGGATGGGGGCAGCCACGCCAATGGAGCGGGCATCGGTCAGGGAAATTTCAACCTGGGTTTCCTTGCGCACGGGGCCAAGGATGCTCACGCCGGCCAGGGTCTTCTTGGGGCCCACCACGTCCACCCGCTCCTCGCAGGCGTACTGGCCGGGCTGGGACAGCATCTTCTTCACCTTCAGCTCGTATCCCTTGCCGAACAGGGTTTCCAGATCCTGCTGGGACACATGCACATGGCGGGCGGAGGTTTCAACGATAAACTTCTTCATAACAAAATTCCTTCCTTTCGTGTGGTAGGCTTCTTCCATTATACCATCTTTCTGGCATTTGTAAAGGGTCACAAGGGGTGCATTTCTGTTCTTTTCGCCTTGTGCGGCCCGGCGGATGTATGCTATAATGCACGCAAAAGGAGGGATGACCATGGGCATTGTCGGGGTAATTGCAGAATACAATCCTTTCCACAGCGGTCACGCCCATCACCTGCAAATGGCCCGGGCGCTCAGCGGCGCGGATTATGTGGTGGTGGTCATGTCCTCCGCCTTCACCCAGAGGGGCGAGCCTGCGCTTCTCTCCCCTGCCGACCGTGCGCGAATGGCCCTTGCCTGCGGTGCGGATGCAGTGTTTGCGCTGCCGTCCTGCTGGGCCGTCCGGGACGGGGAACACTTCGCCCTGGGCGGCGTGGCGCTGCTGAAAGGTTTGGGGGTGAACAGCATCTCCTTCGGCGCGGAAACAGCGGACGCTGACCGCCTTGCCGCCTGTGCCCGCCGGCTGGAGCAGCCGGATGCGGCCTTCACCGCCGCCCTGCGCCGCGGGCTGGACGCCGGCCTGCCCTACCCTGCCGCCCTGTCCGCCGCCATGGGGGACGATGTGCTTTCCTCCCCCAACAACACCTTAGCCGTTTGCTACCTGCGGGCCATGCAGCAGCTGAAGGCCAATTTCGCCGTGCATCCCGTTCCCCGGCAGAACGATTACCGCGCCACCGGCCTTCACGGCGGCTTTCCCTCCGCTACAGCGCTGCGTGGCAGCATCCACCGGGGCAGCTGGCACACCCTGTCTGCCTACATGCCAGAGCCAGCCCTGGAGGTTCTCCGCGCCGCCGCTCTGGAAGGGCGCCTTCTCCGCCCGGATGCGCTGGATCAGGCACTGCTCTACCGGCTGCGCACCATGACGGATGCGGACTGGGCCGCCCTGCCCGACCTGTCCGAGGGCATTGGCGACAAGCTCCGGGCTGCTGCCCGCACCGCTGCCAGCCGGGAGGCACTGCTCCAATCCGCCAAGACCCGCCGCTACCCCTATACTCGCCTTTCCCGGCTGTGCGCCCACGCCCTGCTGGGCATGACTGCTGAGCAGCTCGCCGCCGAACCGCTGCCCACCGCCGCCTGGCTGCTGGGTTTCCGTCAGGAGGCCAGGCCGCTGCTGACTCAACTGAAAAAAAGTGGCTTCCCCATCATCGGGAAAGCCGCCGACCACACCGGAAATGAAGCCTGGTTCCGCACAGAGCTTGCCGCCTACGACCTGTGGGCGCTGGGCTGCGGGCAGGGTGCAGGCATGGGTTATACCCAAAGCGTCGTTCGCGCATGAGCGACGCTTTTAATATTCCGCATAGTCCCGAATCTTCTCCACCACGCCCAGATAATCATGGGCCGTGCCGCTGAAGTTTTCGGGGTTGATGGGGTGGTGAACGTTGTAGAGAATGCCCGTCTTGCCTGTCCGCCCCAAATCGCTTTCCTCCAGGTGCCGCTCATCGATATGCATCCTGACGATCTCCAGGCACATCAGGACATGGTCATCCCCGTCAGCGATTTCCTTCTCCCACTTGAACCTGCATTCCAGGTTAAGAAAGCATTCCTCAATCATCGGCGCATTGACAGCTTCCGCCTTCACAGCCGTCAGGCCTGCCGCCAGAATCTCATCCTCGTCAAACCGGTTATGCTCGATGGTGGCCATACACCTGTCGTAAATATCGGCAGACATGAAGTTGATAACCGCTTCGCCGGTTTCGTGAAGGGTCTGATACAAATGTCCGTACTTGCTGACAGCAGAAACAATGGCGTAATAGCCGCTTTTGCCGCCGGTGAAGGTTGTCCAGGACTGCATGCAGGCGTTGGCAAGCCCGTTGCTTTTGTATGAAGTCGCAATGTACAGGGGCGAGGGAATCTGGGCCACAAACTCCATCCAGTGAAAGCCGTACATGCACATATTGCCCATGGATTCTGGCAAGGCAGCGTATGTCCTTTTCACCATTCGCTTTTCTTTCATGTCGTTCATTTTACTTTCCTCCTTTGTCAATGACTGATGAGAAAAGTGTATCACACCCGCTCCTGTCCGTCTTGTAAAAACGCGACAGCTTTCGCCCGGCGTACCGCTTCGCTCAGGGACAGGCTGTGAAACCTGCGGAAGGTGTTCAGCAAATGTGCCTGATCGCAAAAGCCCAGGGCCTCCACCTGCTCCTGAATGTCGAAGTGCGGCTGGGTCAAGCTGCGGCGCCACAGGGTCTGGTAGCGAATCACATCGGCAGTTTCCTTGGGCGTCAGCCCTGTGTGCCAGCGGAACAGCCGCTCTGCTGTTCGGTTGCTAACAGCCATGTGCGCCGCCAGCTCTGCCATGGTCACGCGCCCGTGGGTCATCAGCAGGCAGTCAATGCCGTTCAGCAGGTCGGGGGCTAGGCGGGCAGTCAGGCGGCGCAGCAGGTAGGCTTCCATCATTGTTTGGCGCTGGGGGAAGCTCTTTTCCAGAAAGCCTTCCCGCAGGAGGTACCTCCGCAGGTCTGGAAAATTGCCCTCATCAAAGCTGCCCCAAACCCCGAAAAAGGGCAGTGCCCAGAAGAAGAACCGCACAGCGAACATGTTTTCC
>CAYMOM010000112.1:0-6528 GCA_964391995.1 uncultured Faecalibacterium sp. | reverse complement strand
CCTGCACCAACGGCTCCTCCGAGTTTATGAGCAACATCGCCATGAGCCTGGTGGGTATGCTGTACAACCTGCAGCTGCTGACCTACAAGGGCGAAAACGGCGTGGCGGCCTATGGGGTGATGATGTACGTCAGCATGATATTCTCCGCCGCGTTCATGGGCTATTCCATTGGCAGTGCGCCGGTGGTGGGCTATCACTACGGCGCGCAGAACCAGGATGAGCTGCACGGCCTGCTGCACAGAAGCCTGACCATGATCGGCACCTTTGGCCTGTGCATGGTGGCGGCGGCCCAGCTGCTGGCGGAGCCGCTTTCCCGGCTGTTTGTGGGCTACGACCCGGAGCTGATGGAGCTGACCGTTTCCGGCTTCCGCGTTTTCGGGCTGAGCTTCTTCTTCATGGGCTTTGCCATTTACGGCAGCGGTTTCTTCACCGCCCTGGGGGACGGCCTGACCTCCGCGCTGATTTCCTTTTTGCGGACGGTGGTGTTCCAGGTGGCGGCGGTGCTGCTGCTGCCGATGGTGTGGGGCATTGACGGTGTGTGGTGGTCCATTGTGGTGGCGGAGCTGATGGCCATGGCGCTGGTAACGCTGTTCCTGGTGCTGAAGCAGAAAAAGTATCACTACTGAATGAAATGCGCCTTGCTGATTATTGCAGCAAGGCGCATTTTTATGCGAGTGTGAAGGACTTCAGCATGGCGGTGCCGCCGCCCTCGTAGGTCAGGTACAGGGCGTGCTGACCCTGGGGGAAGCACACCGGCGCGGTGTAGCCGTGCCACAGGTTGGTGTTGTGCAGCACCAGCCGGGCCAGGACTTCCCCATCCGGCGCTGTGCGGACGCAGATGCACCCGCCCTGGGCGTACCCGCGCACTGCAAGCGTGATGCTGCTGGTTTTGCCAAACACAAAATACCTGAAGCCCATCACTGTGCCGCTGTGAATGTTGGCAATGTGGGCGGGTATCTCGTCCCCGTCCTTTCCATCCTGGGTGATGTAGGCAGCGCCGGGGGCGCCGCTCATCATGTGCCGGGGTTCATCGTACAGGTGGCAGGCAATATAGGCGGGGTATTCCCCCACGCCCGGCAGCGGCCCGCCGTTGGGCCCGCAGGAGGTTATCTCCACCTGGGGAATGCTGCCATCCGCCAGGAAGTGAATCGGCTCCAGGCAGCCTTGCCGGCTGAAGCAGGTGGCGTTGGTGTGCCGGTGGTAGAAGATGTACCACTGGCCGGCAATTTCCACCATGCTGCCGTGGTTGTTGCCGCCGTAGGCCTTGGGCAAGGCAGGCTGGCTGCCCACATGCAGGTCGCAGTTGCTGACGATGACGCCGCCATAGCTGAACGGCCCGCGGGGATTTTTGCCGGTGGCGTAGCACAACTCGTGCATGGCGGTGGAGGAATAAATGAAGTAATAGGTGTTCCCGCGCTTGCGGATGGAGGGCGCTTCAAAGAAAGCATGACCTTCGAACTCCGTGCCGTCGGCATACTCCACGCCGGGCACCACAAAGCGCAGCTCTTCCTGAATGGTCAGCATATCCGGCCCCAGAATCGACAGCATGGCCCCGTGCCGGCCCTTGTCCCCACGGGGGCAGAAGCCGGTGTACAGGTAGGTGGCGCTGCCTTCCGTCAGCACACCGGGGTCAAACTGGGGCTCGTCCCCCGGGCGGCGGCCCAGCAGGGTGCCATCCTTGTCATGCACATAGCCGTAGAACTCATACTTGCCTGCCGGCGTGTCGCACACGGCGACGGACACAATGTCCAAATGATCCAGCACATAGTACAGGTAATAGCGCCCGTCCGGGCCGATGGTAACATCCGGGGCATAAAGGCACATT
This sequence comes from uncultured Faecalibacterium sp., assembly GCA_964391995.1. Lineage (GTDB taxonomy): Bacteria > Bacillota > Clostridia > Christensenellales > Aristaeellaceae > UBA11524. The sequence continues at coordinate 4,703 of CAYMOM010000112.1, read as the reverse complement.
TCGCCGTCCTGGTTCATGGGGTCGGCGTTCCGGGGGTAAATGACGCCCTCATACCGCCAGTCCGCCAGGTTATCCACCGGCGCAGACCAGCACACATAGTCCCCCATGCAGAACACATAGCCGTTGAAGAAATCATGGGAGCCGTACACATACACCCTGTCGCCAAACACATAGGGCTCGCCATCCGGGATGTACTCCCAGGAGGGAAGATAGGGGTTGAAACCCAGCTTGCGCATAGTATCCTCCTTTGAATCACTGCAAAAGCCGCGATACATCGCTGATGACCAGCACCACCATCAGCAGCATCAGCGCACCCATGCCGATCAGGTGCACCATGGCTTCCTTCTTGGGCGGCACAGGCTTGCGGCGGATGGCCTCGATGAGGAGGAACACCAGCCGGGAGCCGTCCAGCCCGGGAATGGGCAGCAGGTTCATGATGCCCAGGTTGATGGAGATGACCACCAGAAAGTTGACGAAGGCAGCCAATCCGCCTGTTTCCACCTGGGTGGACACCATGCTGACAATGCCCACCGGGCCGCTCACCTGGTCCAGGCCTTCGCCGGTGGTGATCATGCTCTTCAGAGAATCAACAATGGCGCCGCTGGCATCCACGCAGGTTTCCCAGCTGAAGGAAATGGCCTCGCCCAGGGTGCAGGGCAGCTTTTCCACCCGGTAATAGCCCTGGATGGTGATGCCGATGCGGTAACGGCCTTCCTCCTCGTCCCAGAAGGGTGTCAGGTCGGTTTCGAAGGTTTCCTCCCCACGGAGGATGGTCAGGTGCAGGGGTTCATCACCGGCCTGATAGCTGCCGATGGCATTGACCAGGGTGTCCGTGGTGCCGTCCAGGGTGTTGATGCCGTTGACGGCGGCAATCACATCCCCATCCTGAAGGCCGGCGGAGTAGGCCGGGCCAGTGGCGGAAACCTTGATGAAATGGTCGATGTAGTCCGTTCTGGTGTTGATGCCCCCAATCCACAGGTAAAACACCAGCACCGCAAAGGCCAGAACAAAGCTCATCAGCGGGCCGGAAAACACGGTCAGCAGGCGCTTCCATACGGGCTGGTTGTTGAAGGCGGACGCTTGATCCACATGGCTGCCGTCCACATCGTCCTCACCCACAAAGGCGCAGTAGCCGCCCACGGGGATCAGCCGCAGGGAGAATTTCGTATCGTGTTTTTTGCTGTGCCAGCCCAGCAGCTTGGGGCCCATGCCGATAGCAAACTCGGAAACGGGGATGCCCGTCAGCCGGGCGGCAAGGAAATGCCCGGCCTCGTGCACGGTAACCAGAATACCCAGCAGCAATAGCGCAATGATGATATACATGGCGTTCCTTTCGTTATCGCAGCGCAGGCAGCAGCTGGGCCACGGCGGCCCGGGCGGCTGCATCGGCAGCGAAAATATCCTCCAGGTTGTTGGCGGGCATAGCGCCCAGCTGATCCAGCGCACCCTCCACCAGGGTGGAAATGGCACCAAAGGGAATTTCCTCCCGCAGGAAGGCAGCTACAGCGGCCTCGTTGGCGCCGTTGAGCACGGTGCAGGCCGCGCCGCCGGCGTGCAGGCACTCCCCTGCCAGCCGCAGCGCCGGGAAGCGCACCGGGTCGCCTGGCTCAAAGGTCAATTGCCCCAGGGAGAACAGATCCAGCGGTTTGGCGCCGGTGGGCAGGCGGCGGGGGTAGCTCATGGCATACAGGATAGGCACCCGCATGTCCGGCACGCCCAGCTGGGCAAGAACCGCCCCATCGGCAAACTCCACCGCGGAGTGGACAATGGACTGGGGATGCACCACCACCTGAATGTCCTCCGGCTGCATGTCGAACAGCCAGCGGGCCTCGATAATTTCCAGCGCCTTGTTGAACATGCTGGCGGAATCGATGGTAATCTTCGCGCCCATGCTCCAGTTGGGGTGGTTCAGGGCCTGGGCGCAGGTGGCTTTGGCCATGCGCTCCCTGTCCCATGTGCGGAAAGGCCCGCCGGAGGCCGTCAAAAGCAGCTTTACCGGTTGATTCCCTGCTGCGCCCTGCAGGCACTGGAAAATGGCGCTGTGCTCGCTGTCCACAGGCAGAAGCGGCTTGCCAATGCGCCGGGCGGCATCCATCACCAGATGTCCGCCGGTGACCAGGGCCTCCTTGTTGGCCAACAGCACCTGGCGCCCGGCGGAAAGGGCGTCCATCACGCTCTGCAGGCCGGCAATGCCCACAATGCTCACCAGCACCTGATCGGCTTCCACCTCTGCGGCTGCGGCGTGCAGCGCTTCCTTGCCTATAACCCAGTGGCAAAAGCGCAGGTCATGGGGGATGTCGCTCATGGGGATCGGCTTGGTCAGGCCTGCCATCTCCGGGCGGAACTCCCGCACTTGCTGGAACAGGAGCTGAGCATTGCTGTGGGCCGTCAGCGCCCGGACGGAGAATTCCTCCGGGTGCAGGCGCACCAGCTGCAGCGCCTGGGTGCCAATGGAGCCTGTGGAGCCGAGAATGTTGATGGTTTGCATTTCGTAATCCTCCGTGGGATGGTTGATTTCATGGGTGATGGAGGCGCGCCACAAAGCTGCTCCCCCGCGTCGCGGCGCGCCCTTCGCGCACCGTGCCCCCTGCTCATATGGCGAACGAAACGCACCAAAAGAAGGGATTCTTAAGGGATGAAATCCCTTAAGCGTAGTCCAGAGGCAGAGCCTCTGGCAGGGTGCAGGGACAGCGTCCCTGCTGCCGCCTGCCGGTTACAGCACAACCAGCAGGCGATAGCAGAAGACGATGAGGGCGGTGAAGAGGATGGAGTCCATGCGGTCCAGCATGCCGCCGTGACCGGGGAAGAGGTTGGAGAAATCCTTCATGCCGCAGTGGCGCTTGACCAGGGAGGCGAACAGATCCCCCAGCTGACCGGCGGCGCCGCCCAGAATGCCCAGAATCAGGTGGGCTGCCAGGCCGGGAAGCAGCTGGCAGGTTTCCGGGGAGCAGCACAGGCGGGTGACGGCATACACCAGCAGGCTGCCAATCAGGCTGCCCGCCAGGCCCGCAATGGCGCCGGAAACGGTTTTATTGGGGCTGACAGCCGGGCAAAACTTGGGCCCGCCAACGCGGCTGCCCACCAGGAATGCCATGGTGTCGCCCATGACGGGGATGATAAACATCAGCGAAAGTAGCACCACGGACAGCGCCTTGGGCTGCACCAGCGCCAGGGCAATCAGGCACATGCCGGGCAGCACAATGGTGGTCAGGGGCATGACGCTGACCAGAATATCCTCCAGGCGCGGCTCGGAGCGGAACATGATGATGGCGCCCGTCAGCGTGCACACGGCAATCAGGATGGGAATAATGACCGCCGTGTCAAAAATCAGCGTAAGGGGAACACAAATGGCCAGGCCGGCCCAGGTGGGCCAGGAAACCGGGCGGTGGCCCTTCAGCGCCAGGGCGTGGAACTCCTCATACACTGCAAAGCATATGCAGACGAACGCCGCAACGCTTAAAACCGCGCCGCCAAAGTACATTAGCACGGAAAGGAACAGAATAAGCAAACTGCCGGTGATCACTCGCTGTTTCATGGTTATCCTCGTCTTTCATCGGGTAGGAGGGGAAGGGGTTACCTGAGCCGACCGCCAAAGCGCCGCTCACGCCCGCCATAGGCCCGCAGCGCCTCATCGTAATCCTGGACGGAGAAGTCCGGCCAGAGCACCGTGGGGAAAAGGAATTCCGCATAGGCGCATTGGTACAGCAGGAAGTTGGACAGGCGCATTTCACCGCTGGTGCGGATGAGCAAATCCACATCCGGCTGGCCCCGGGTGTACAGGTGCTCTGCCAGGGCCTCCTCGGTAATATCGGCTGGGGTTATTTGACCGGACTGCACCAGCAGCGCCAGCTCCCGGGCTGCGCGGGCCAGCTCGGCCCGGCCACCGTAGTTCAGGGCGATGTTCAGCTTCAGGCCGGTGTTGCCGGCTGTGCGCTGCTCGGCCCGGATCAGCACCTCCTGCTGCTTTTCGGGCAGGGCGGCCTTGTCCCCCAGGATCAGGATGCGAACGTTTTTGGCGTCCAATTCGTCAATCTCGGAGGCGAAAAAGTCCAGGATCAGCTGCATCAGGGCGGCGATTTCCTCACGGGAGCGGTTCCAGTTCTCGGTGGAGAAGGCGTAAATGCTCAGGGCCTCAATGTGCAGGTCATCGGTGTGGCGGATGATTTCCCGCAGGGTTTCCGTTCCCTGGCGGTGCCCCATGGCTACATTCAGCCGGTGCTTTTTGGCCCAGCGGCCGTTGCCGTCCATGATGATGGCCACATGGCGGGGAAGTTTGGCAAAATCCTGCCGGGTTTTGGGCGGCCTGTGCTTGGCAAAAGTCCACATACAGTTCATATTCCTCATTTTTATGACAAATGCGCAAGTTCCGCTGGGAACCTACGCATCGTCGGTTTATTCGGTGGGTGTGCCGTCCATAAAGGCGCTGACGACCCATTCATTTTCGCGCACGCGAACAATGCGGAGCGTGCCGCCGCTGCGCTGGCCCCTGGGGGCCTGGGTGGTGATGATGGCTGGCTGGGGCAGACCCAGTGCCTTTGCCTGGGCAAGGGCGTCTTCCAGCCTCATGCCAAGCAAATCCTCAGGCCGGATCAAATTTCCATGATCTCCTTTTCCTTGGCGGCACAGATGGCATCCACATCCTTGATGGCCTTGTCGGTCAGCTTCTGGGCTTCTTCCTCGCCCTTGCGCTGGTCGTCCTCGGT
>CAYMOM010000111.1:0-6550 GCA_964391995.1 uncultured Faecalibacterium sp. | reverse complement strand
TGGAGTAATCCGCGAACATTAAAGGAGGTACTTTCCAATGGCTGTTAAGGTTGCTATCAATGGTTTCGGCCGCATTGGCCGTCTTGCTTTCCGCCAGATGTTCGGCGCTGAGGGCTACGAAATCGTGGCCATCAACGACCTGACCAAGCCCGAGATGCTGGCCCACCTGCTGAAGTATGACACCGCCCAGAAGGGCTACTGCGGCGCCATCGGCGAGAACAAGCACACCGTTGCTTCCACCGAGAATTCCATCATCGTGGACGGCAAGGAAATCAAGATCTATGCCGAGAAGGATGCTGCCAACTGCCCCTGGGGCGAGCTGGACGTGGACGTGGTGCTGGAGTGCACCGGCTTCTACTGCTCCAAGGAGAAGTCCATGGCCCACATCAACGCTGGCGCCAAGAAGGTTGTTATCTCTGCTCCCGCCGGCAACGACCTGAAGACCATCGTGTTCTCCGTCAACGAGAATACCCTGACCAAGGATGACCAGATCATCTCTGCCGCTTCCTGCACCACCAACTGCCTGGCCCCCATGGCCAAGGCCCTGAATGATACCTATCCCATCCAGACCGGTATCATGACCACCGTGCACGCCTACACCGGCGACCAGATGATCCTGGACGGCCCCCATCGCAAGGGTGACCTGCGCCGTGCCCGTGCCGGTGCCCAGAACATCGTGCCCAACTCCACCGGCGCTGCCAAGGCCATCGGCCTGGTGATCCCCGAGCTGAACAAGAAGCTGATCGGCTCCGCCCAGCGCGTGCCCGTCTGCACCGGCTCCACCACCCTGCTGGTTGCCGTTGTGAAGGGCAAGGATGTGACCAAGGAGTCCATCAACGCCGCCATGAAGGCTGCTTCTTCCGCCTCCTACGGCTACACCGAGGAGCCTCTGGTGTCCTCCGACATCATCGGCATGACCTATGGCTCCCTGTTCGACGCTACCCAGACCATGGTGGCCAAGATCGACGACGACACCTATCAGGTGCAGGTCGTGTCCTGGTACGACAACGAGAACTCCTACACCTCTCAGATGGTCCGCACCATCAAGTACTTCGCTGAGCTGTAATCAGCCCCAGGCCTAAAAATGTGATATGCATTCCCCCATCGCCCTGGAAGCAGGCGCGATGGGGGTTTTTGCTGGCGGCGGCGCAGGCCCTTGACCCGTGCACCGCAACGTGCTACACTATACCCCGAAATGCAATGAATATCGAGGGTGAAAAAATGCTTCGCAAGCGGTTGCATGCTTCCTGGGCATATGGAATGGCGTTTGTGCGCTGGGTGGTCACGGGTGTGGGCATTGGCGCGGTGTGCGGGCTGGTGGGCGGCGTGTTCGCCATGGCGGTGGAGGCTGCCACACACCTGCGGGAGCAGCAGCCGTGGCTGCTCTTTCTGCTGCCTGTGGGCGGCCTGTGCATTGCCGGGATGTACCGGCTGATGAAGCTGCCCCTGTCCCTGGGCACGGATGAAATCATCTCCACCGTGCGCAGCCAGGAGCATGTGCCCTTTTTGATGGCGCCGGCCATTTTCCTTTCCACCGTGGTCACTCACCTGCTGGGCGGCTCTGCCGGGCGGGAGGGTGCAGCGCTGCAGCTGGGCGGCAGCCTGGGTGCCGCCATTGGCGACCTGACCCACCCGAAGGGGGATTCCCGGCGCATTTGCGAACTGTGCGGCATGGCGGCGCTGTTTTCCGCCCTTTTTGGCACGCCGCTGACCGCTGCGGTGTTTGTGATTGAGATGATTGAGGTGGGGCGCTTCCACTACAGGGCGTTCATGCCCTGTGTGGTGTCCGCCGTGACGGCTGCGCTGATGGCGCGGCTGATCGGCGCACCCCAGGAGCCGTGGCACCTGGCCTCCGGCCTGCAGGCAGTGGATGCCTTTTCCGCCCTGCAGGCCCTGGGCCTGGGCGTAGCCTGCGCGCTGGTGTCCATCCTGTTCTGTACGGTGATGCACCTGGCGGGCCGGGCCTTTCGCCGGGCGGTGAAGAATGATTTTCTCCGCATAGGCCTGGGTGGCGCGGCGGTGGTGCTGCTGAGCCTGCTGCTGGGCACAAGGGACTACAACGGCGGCGGCATGGGGGTTATTTTTGCGGCGCTGGATGGTCAGGCCAGGCCCTGGGCCTTTGCCCTGAAGCTGCTGATGACCGCCCTGACCCTTTCTGCCGGGTTCAAGGGCGGGGAGATTGTGCCTTCCTTCTTTGTTGGCTCCACCCTGGGCTGCACGGTGGCTGGCCTGCTGGGCATGTCCCCTGCCCTGGGCGCGGCCCTGGGCCTGGCGGGGGTGTTCTGCGGCGTGACCAATGCTCCCCTGGCGGCGGTGCTGCTCTCTGTGGAGCTGTTCGGCGCGGAATACCTGCCCCTGTTCGGCATAGCGGTGGCGGTGAGCTTTATGCTTTCCGGGCATTTCAGCCTTTATCACGCACAGCTCTTTGCCGAGCCAAAGCTGGGACACGAGGAATAAAAAAAGGCCGCGCGAAGCGGTCTTTTTTGCAGATGGCTAACCCTTCACCGCGCCGCCGGTGATGCCCTCCACATAGTACCTTTGCAGGGCCATGAACAGCGCTGTGACGGGCAGTGCTACCAGCACGCCGCCGGCGCAGAACCGGGTGAAATAGCCCTGATAGTCCGTGGTGTTGGCCCAACGGTACAGGCCCACGGCTACATTGTACCCTTCAGGATCGCCAAAGGCCACATAGGAGGCAAAAACATAATCGCCCCAGGGGGCCATGAAGGCCATGAGCACCGTGTAAATCACAATGGGCCTGGACAGGGGCAGGATGATCCGCCAGAACACCTGCAGGCGGCTGGCGCCGTCGATCCGGGCGGACTCGTCCAGGGCACGGGGGATGGTATCGAAAAAGCCTTTGGCAATATGGTAGTTCAGGCCGGAGGACGCGGTGTAAATCAGGATCAGCCCGGGCACGGCGCCGCCCTGGGTCAGGCCCAGGAGCTTCAGCAGATAGTACAGGACGATCATGGTGAGAAACCCGGGAAACATGCCCAGCACCAGGGAAAGGTTCATCATCAGCCTGCGGCGGCGGAACCGCAGCCGGCTGAAGGCATAGGCTACGGAGAGCACCAGCGCCGTTTGCAGGGCGGCGCTGCACAGGGCGATGATGAGGGTGTTGGCATACCAGCGGGGGAAGCCGCTTTCCGCCCGGAAAAGAAAGGCATAGTTGTCCAGCGTCCACTGCCTGGGAATGGCATAGGCCGCCTGCCCGCCACTTTCCCCCCGGAAGGATTGCAGCACCAGCAGCACAAAGGGCAATAGCCACAGGCTGCACAGCAGCACCAAGGCCAGGTGGGATAGGCATTTCCGTTTTACCATTGCATGTCCTCCTCCCGGCGGATGGAGGGTATCAGGTTATACACCCCCAGGTTCACCAGGGCGCACACGGCAAAAACCGCCACGCCGATGACCGCCGCCAGCTTGAAGTTGCTGTCGGTAACGGTCATTTTGTAGAGCCAGGTGATCAGCAGATCGGTGCTGCCGGCATTGCCGGCCAGGTGCAGGCCCATGGGCTTGCCTTGGGACAAAAGGAAAATCACGTTAAAATTGTTGATGTTCCCGGTAAAGCTGGTCAGCAGGTATGGCCCTGTGACAAACAGCATATAGGGCAGGGTGATGTGCCAGTAGGCCTGAAAAGCGTTGGCGCCATCCATGCGGGCGGCCTCGTACAGGTCGGCAGGGATGTTCATCAGGATGCCGGTGGCAATCAGCATCATGTAGGGCACGCCTATCCACACATTCACCCTGATGATGGTCACCCTGGCCCAGGCGGGGTCTGTCCAGAAGGGCAGTGGCGAGGCAATCAGGCCCCAATCCATCAGCAGGCCGTTGATCAATCCATCGGCGGCGAACAGCTTGGACACATACAAAAGGGAAACAAACTGGGGCACAGCAATGGTGGTAACCAGCAGTGTGCGCCACATTTTTTTCAGCCTAACCCCGCGGCTGTTGATCAGCATAGCCATCAGCATGCCCAGAAAATAGTTCAGCACCGTGGCAAAAACGGCCCAGATCAGCGTCCACAAAAGCACCTGGCGGAAGGTGCGGGCGTAGGAGGGCATTTCCGCCAGGGTCAGGCTGGAAACCGCCAGGCTGAGGCTTTCCCCCTGTCCCAGCAGCTGCAGGCGCCACTGGTTTTCGCCTGTTTCCTGAAGGGCGAAGTCCGTGCAGGCCATGGCCTGGGCGGCATGGGCAGCGGAAAGGTCATCCGTGGCGGCGGTAAGCACATCGCCGTTTTTGGCCGTTAGGGAAAGGGTGGCAATCTCCTCTGTTTCCGAAGTGATGGCGAAGGTCACCTGCCCCTGGCTGCCGGTGAGCAGGGTGGCGAAATTTTCCGTGCCCACCCAGGTGAACAGCCTGGAGGGCGGCTGGTGGGCATGATCGTAATTGGTGAAGGCCACCAGCACCATGAACACAATGGGCAGCACCGTGAACAGCACAACACCGATAACAGGCAGGGCCAGCAGGCTTTTGTGAAACTGTTCATCCGCCAGGGCGCGCAGATCCTCCCCGGCGCTTTTCAGCCTGCCTCCGGCGGCAAGAATTTCCTGGCTGATGGCGCTTTGCCGGATGCTTTGCCACCAGGTATAGGCATACGCCGCCGCGAAGAACAGCGTCAGCACACCATAGAGCAGGATGAGAAAGGAATTGTCCCCATACACGGTCAGGCGGTTGATTTGGGTGGTTTCTGCCTGGCCCAGGCTGGGCAGCAGAGCGATATACTTCCAGCCCAGCAGCGCCATATACAGGATGAACACCGCCTGAAACAGAAGGAAGAGCATCCCCCGCAGCCACTGCCCGCGGCAAAGGGAACCAAAACCCATAACAAGAAAGGTCATGCGGGTTTTCCAATCCCCACGCCTGAAGATACGGATAGGCCCCATGCGCTTACCTCCCTGTGTGAACATAGCTGCCAGCCGTTGCCTGGAAGGACGTTAACACCTGCAAAAGCTGCTCATCCGAATAGCCGTCATACCGGCGGGCCAGCACATCGTCTCCCAGGGCGGCGGCAAGGCTCCAGTACTCGTTGGGGTATTGGCCCTGAATGGTGGCGTGGGCGGATTGCTCCCCCAGGGCGGCAAGCGCCGCATTGGCCTGAACGGCTGCATCCGCCTGGGCCTGCAGGTGACTGGGGCCCCACTGGATGTCCTCCTCCCGGTAGCGGGCCAGCTGCACATCGCAGGAGGTGAGCCACTGGGCCAGGGCATCGCAGGCTGCCAGCTTTTCACCATCGGTCTGGGGTTTGATGCCCAGCAGCTTGCACCCGGCAAAGCTGCCCAGCTGCCAGCCATCCACCGCGGGCAGCGGGCCAGCGGCATAGCCGTCCCCCAGCAGGGCCTGCACGGCACCCTGATCCCACACGCCGCCCACCAAGGCCGCCATGTTGGTAGCATTGGAAGCGCTGGAACCATTAACAAAGGCCGGCGCGGCAGCCAGCTCCACCATGGCCCGCAGGGCGCGGACTCCGCTTTCGGAGGCATAGGTGCAGGTCATGCCGGTGATGGTGCCGGCGGCATCGGTGATGTAGTGCAGCTTGGCGCCGGCACCAAAGAAGAATGCAGGCTGATACCAGCCGGAGTTGATTTCCATATAAAAGCGCTTCCCTGCCCTTTCGCAGTCCGCCAGGATGCTTTCCAGCCGGGTGGGATCGGTGATGATGGTCTTGTCGTAATACAGGAAGTAGCCGTTGTCCGCCGTCATGGGGTGGGCATACACCACGCCGCCCAGGCTGGCGGCAGCCACGGCAGCCGGGTCGTGCCGGGTGCGGATCTGCTCCGCCGCATCCGGTGCAACCTCCACCAGGGCACCGGCGGTTACCAGCCGGGACAGCTGATCCTGGGCAAACACATACAGGTCTGCGCCGCTTTCCACATCGGTTAGGATATTGTTGGCGGCATCGCCCTCGCCCACCGGCTCCACCACGATGTTGTAGCCGGCGTATTCCGGGCATGCCGCCTGGAACAGCGCTGCCTGCCTGCGGGTGAAATCCACCGTGTTTTCTGCCACCCAGATGCGCAGCACGCTGCTTTCCTGGGCGGAGCAGCCCGACAGCACCAGCGCCAGGAGCAGCACAAGGCATTTCCGCATGGACGCACCTCCGTTTCTCCTTTTCACTGTGCCCGGGAAGGGGTATTTGTATGCAGCAAAAAAGGAACGGCTCTCACCGTTCCCTTCTTGCTTGCGCAGGTTTACTTGTTGATAACAGCCTTGATGCGGCGCACGCCGGCGGAGGAGGATTCCTCCTTCTGGATCTTGAAATTCACCAGGTCGCCGGTGTTTTCGGCATGGGGGCCGCCGCAGATTTCGAAGGAGAAGTCGCCCATCTTGTAGGTGCGCACCTTCTCGCCATACTTGGATTCGAACAGGCCGATGGCGCCCTTGGCCTTGGCCTCCGGCACGGTCATTTCTTCGCAGACCACGGGAGCCTTGGCGGCGATGGCCTCGTTCACCAGGCGTTCCACCTGGGCGATTTCCTCGGGGGTCATCTTCCGCCCGAAGGAGAAGTCGAACCGCAGGCGCTCGGCAGTGATGTTGGAACCCTTCT
>CAYMOM010000110.1:0-6554 GCA_964391995.1 uncultured Faecalibacterium sp. | reverse complement strand
CAAGCACCTGCTTGAGTTCCTGTGTGCTAACCATGTCCAATCTCCCTCCATGTTGCGTCAACCCGCCCTTTCGGGCAGGAGATAGTATAGTGGTTCAAACTTGTCCCGATTTCTCTTATTCGCCGTAATCCTCCTATTTCCTGCCCGGTTCAGAAATTTTGTTATGAACTTAACAAAATGGACGGCTCCATTTGGAACCGCCCGCAGTTTATGCTTTTGCCGCTTTTTCTTTCCGTTTCAGCGCCATGAAGGCAATCACGCAGATGATAACCGAGATCACCGAGCCGGAGGCCGTAGCCAGGCCCATGGGCAAAAGGGTTGCCGGGAACAGCCTGGATGTCAGGTACACCCCGGGCACCCGCATCAGCCCGATGGCAATGATGTTGTGCATGAAGGACAGGCCCGACCTGCCAATGGCGCAGAAATATCCGCTGAAGCAGAAGTGCACACCGGCAAACATGCAATCCCACACATAGCCGCGCAGATACTGTCCGCCCAGGCGCGCCACCTCGCTGCTATCGGTGAAAAGCGCCACCACCGGCTCCGCGATGAACTGCATCAGCACCGCCACCGCCAGACCAAACCCTGTGCAGAGCATGGCCCCATACCGCAGGGTGTCCACCGCCCGCTGGGGCTTCCCTGCCCCCATGTTCTGTGCACCCAGCGCCGACACCGTGGACAGCATGGAGGACGGCACCAGGAACAGAAAGCTGATGATTTTCTCCACAATGCCCACCGCCGCCGAGTCGTTCAAGCCCCGGTTGTTGGCGATGATGGTGATGATGATGAACGCAATCTGGATCAGCCCGTCCTGCAGCGCCACGGGAATGCCGGTTTTCAGCATGCTGCCCATGACCCGGCGGTCAGGCCGGAAGTCCGTCTTCTTCAGGGAAATGCCCATGCTGCGGCGGCGCATCATCACCAGGGACGTACCCACGCTGACCGCCTGGGACAGGGTGGTGCCCAATGCCGCGCCTGCAGGCCCCATGTGCAATGCGCCCATGAAAACATAGTCCAGCACAATGTTGGCAGCGCAGGCGATGGCGATGAAAACCATGGGGCTTTTGGAATCCCCCAGGCCGCGGAAAATGGCGCTGATCACATTGTACGCCGTGATGAAGGGTATGCCCATAAAGCAGACGGTCAGGTAATCAATGGTGCCCGGCACCGCATCCGCCGGGGTGGACATCACCGCCGCAACGGGCCGCACCAGCGCCGCCAGCACCAGTGTCAGCGCCAGGGACACCGCCAGAAATACGGCCACCGTGTTGCCAATGCCCCGGGCAGCCCTTTCGCTGTCCCTGGCACCAACAGCCTGGCCCACATACACCGTGGTGCCCATGGCCAGGCCCACGATCATCACCGTCAGCATGTGCATCACCTGGGAGCCGATGGATACCGCCGTGGTTTCCGCCACGGTGCCATACTGGCCAATGATAAACAGATCCGCCATGCCATACAGGGTTTGCAGCAGATAGGAAAGAAGAAACGGCAAGGAAAAGCGCACAATATTCTTCAGCACGCTGCCCTGGGTCAGGTTGCGTTCCACAAGCATGCCTCCTTGGTGTCATCCGATACCGATACTATATACACCCGCCGAAGGGATAAGTCAACGGGGAAACAGGAAAAAGCGGGCAGCCACTCACTGTACTGCCCGATTGAAATGGGACGCTTTTTACTTCTCGGCTACTGTATGGTTCGCGTAGGTTTTCCAGGTTGGTTCATATTCAGCATTTGCCTGATTTCCCCACATATCCCATTCTTTTCTTACACCTCTGGCGAACAACTCAATGCGAGGTTCTTGACTGCATGCCTCAATAATCGGAATGATCTCATCTGGTTTGCGGCTATGCTCCCGCTTCATCGTTCGCAGGAGATTGACCTGCGATCTTGCTGGAGCAAGCGTCCGGTTGGGCGCACTTTTCTTCTTTATTCCGAACAAGAGTAATTCGGTTACGTTTCGGAAGTAGAATCCCACGCCACGTCCATCCGGCCCGCCATCTTTTCTGACTTTCTCCCAAACAATGTTTGACTTATACTCAAAGCCCCATGCATCCATAACAGCCAAGCCTTCCGGCAGTAACGCATTAGGAACCCAAAGATAAAGATGTGCCTTTTCGTCGGCAATTTCGCCCACCGGTAAAGCCATGATCTCGTTCAGTGACATTGTTTCATACCGCATAAGCTTTTTGTTTTCGGGTGCAACCTTCCCTGTTCGATTCTGGAACTGCCACGGTGGATCAGCGTAGATCGTATTGTATTTTTTATTATTAACAAATTGACGCAAATTATTGATCGTTTCCATCAATTCCGCCATAGTCCTTAACACATTCCTTTCTGATGCCAACCGCAAGGATAGGGCAACCCCCATTTCGCCTTGATTCCAGACGATATGTCAGCTTACCGATCCAAGTGGTGCTTGCACCGTACTTTTTGATCAGCGGTTGCCCCTTATCGTCCATTTCACTCCGAAAGAGTTCATTCAGGTTTTCTGCCCGAGTTACAATCACACCCACATCAATCAGCCCGCAATCGAAATATGTCCGCATGGCAAGCAAATCACGGTCAAATGTCTGATCCTTGCTGTTCCATTCCAGGTCAAAGGCAACCCGATTTTTCAGGAAATCGATGTTATGTCCATCGATATATCCTTCGATTATTTCCGTCTCAAACGGTTCATCCGCAAAGCGCCCTCGTCGCTGGGCTGCTTGGCGAGGATACTTTTTTACCGTTAAGTCACCGCTGATGCGTATTTCACGCCAGCCAAGCGGATAAAGGACATCATCAAACTTCTTCGGGATGGGTGATTCATTTCCGCCAGCCTTTTTGATGTCTGCCATCGTCAGTGTCAATTGTCGCAAGCACAGCTGAAGATCTTTCCATTCTTCTGGAAAGGCATCAAATAATATCTCCAAGGCATGACCGTAACTATAGAATTCGTACTTGCTAAGCAAATTCTGGTCAATATACTTTTCTTCATTCACTGCCATAGTCCCTCCTTGAACCTTGGCTTGTTAAGCATACCACACATGTTGCTTATCGTCAACAATATGGATCGAAATCCCAAAATTCTTTCATTGATACGCCCAAACCATTCACAATTTTATTCAGACTTGCAACTGTTGGATTTCTCTTTCCTGATTCAATTCCTGCTAAATAAGTTCGATCAATTTCAGCCTTCAGCGCAAGTCTTTCCTGCGACAAGCCAAGCTCTTTTCTCAGCCTTCTAATTCTCAGACCAATATCATCACATATCATGCTTCTCCCCCATTCTCAACGAAAATTTTACCTTTTTGTTGACCATATATCAACGGACTATAAGTAACATTCCTGTTATGCAAAGAAGAACCCCTCCATTTACAAAAAGCAACAGGAGGGGTTCATATATAGATACCTTACTTGTTCAGCTTCTTCTCGATGAGCTTCGCCAGGTCGTACACGTCCTGATCCATTTCCTTCTGATCGGGGCCTTCAATCATCACGCGGACAAGGGGTTCGGTGCCGCTGGCGCGAACCAGCAGGCGGCCGCGGCCCTCGTACTTCTTGTTCAGGGCATCGATGGCAGCCAGGATCTCCTCGTCCTTGTCGTAATCATACTTCTTGGCATCGGAAACCTTGGCGCCGTACTGGCTCTGGGGCAGCATGGTCATCACCTTGGCAAGGCGGCTCAGGCTCTGCTTGGTTTCCACCATCACGGTCAGCAGCTGCAGGGCGGTAATCAGTCCATCGCCGGTGGTGTTGTAATCCAGGAAGATGACGTGACCGCTCTGCTCGCCGCCCAGGCAGAAGCCCTTTTCCAGCATGCGCTCAAGCACATAGCGGTCGCCCACCTTGGTCTTTTCGCTGTTGATGCCCAGATCCTTCAGGGCCAGGTCCAGGCCCATGTTGCTCATGACGGTGGTCACCAGGGTGTTGCCCCGCAGGCGGCCCTGCTGCTTCAGGTGGGCGGCGCAGATGCACATCACCTGGTCGCCGTTGATCACCTGACCGCGCTCGTCCACAGCCATCAGGCGGTCAGCATCGCCATCAAAGGCCAGGCCCACATCGGCACCCAGCTCCCGCACCAGTTCGCACAGGCGCTCGGGATGGGTGGAACCGCAGCCCTCGTTGATGTTGGTGCCGTCCGGCTCGTGATAATACACGGAAACCTTGGCACCCAGCTCCTGCAGCACCGTGGGAGCCACCTGATAGCTGGCGCCCTGGGCACAGTCCACCACAATGTGCAGGTCATCGAACCTTGCGCCGGTGGTTTCCTTGGCGAACTCGATATACCGGCGCTGGGCGTTCCGCTGGAACACCGGGCGACCCACCTCGCTGCCAATGGGCAGGGTTTTGCCTTCGGGCAGGCCGTTGCGGATAATGGCCTCCATCTCGTCCTCCACCGCATCGGGCAGCTTATAACCGTTGCTGTTGAAGAACTTGATGCCGTTGTATTCCACAGTATTGTGGCTGGCGGAGATCACCACGCCTGCATCCGCCTGATAATAACGGGTCAGGTAGGCAATGGCAGGGGTGGGCAGCACACCCACCTGCACCACACGACCACCCATGGAGCAAATGCCAGCCACCAGGGCGGATTCCAGCATTTCGCCGCTGATGCGGGTATCCCGGCCCACAAGAATGGTGGGACGGTGCACATTGCTTGCCAGCACATAAGCACCGGCCTGGCCCAGCTTAAACGCCAGCTCGCAGGTCAAGTCCTGGTTCGCAACGCCGCGAACGCCATCAGTACCAAACAATCTTGCCATGGAAATGCCTCCTGCTTCATGTCAATTTTTCATGGGTAGTATACGCCTTTGAAAACAAAATTGCAAGAAAAAAGCAAATTGCCCTTAAGCTTTTTCAATCTCCGCCACTTGATAGCACCCGGCCTTGACCGTGGAGCGCCGCTGCCACCAGCCCATGACCGCCCGGCACATGCCGGAAAAGCTCCGCTGCATGCTGTCCATTCCAGAAGCCGGCCTGCATTACTTCGTATCCTCCTGAACCATCAGGTTTTCCTTGCCAAAGGTATCCCCCAGGGTTTTCAGCAAGGTCTGTTCCGCTGCATCAGCACTTTCCGTCACCTGTCCAGGCACAACGGCCTCAAACCGGCTCTCCACACCGGCAGCGGCGGTAAGCGCGGCGGCGATTTGGCTGCGCTTGTCCTCCTTGTTCAGGGCCATAACAAAGAAATCCTGGCCCATGGGGCATTCCCAGCGGTACAGCACCCCATCGCAGCCCACATAGCGGCCCATGGTCAGCATGCTGTATACACCGGAGGCAGTTTTCTTCAGGGTGTTCATGGCTTCCTTCCAGGTGTCGTCGCTGCTGCGGCCCGTGGGGGTCAGCACTGCCTGCCGGGGCACCTCCTGCCTTGGTTTTGCCTCAGGCGATGCCTTCACCGCCCGGGCAGGCGCGGCAACCACGCCGCTTTTCACTTTCTCGTTCAGTTCAGCCAGCTGCTTTTCCAGCTCGCTGATGCGCTCGTTCAGGGCAGCGGTGTCCGTCTCCGCTGTGCGCAGGCAGGCCTTCAGGGCAGCATTCTCCAGGGCAATCCTGGGTGAGGATGCCCAGCGCAGCTCCGTTTCCACGCCCATGAACAGCTCCAGCATTTTCATCAGCCGGGTTTCGGAAAACTGCTCTGCCTGCTGGGCGTATTCGGCAGCGTCCTCCTGGGTCAGATCCAGGAGAGAAGCCAGGTCGCTGCCGCAGCACTTGGCCATCAAAAGCGCCCGCAGGTGCTGGGAAACATCCTTGGCAAACACCATAGGTTCCCGGCCGCCCCGCATCAGTTCGTCAATCATCCCCATCAGCATGCCGGCATCCTGGCACTCCAGGGCATCGGCAAAGCGAAAGAGGAATCCCTTGTCGCTGGTGCCCAGCACATTGCGGACGAGGGTCTCATCCACATCGCTGCCATAGCCCAGGCACATATCCAGGATGGACAGCGCATCGCGCATGCCGCCTTCCGCCGCCCGGGCAATCAGGTTCAGGGCGCTGTCGGTGGCGGTGGCGCCGGCGCCTTCCACGGCCTGGCGCAGCCGCCCGGCAATCTGCCCGGCAGGAATGCGCCCGAAGTCGAACCTCTGGCAGCGGCTGAGGATGGTGGCAGGCAGCTTCTGCGGCTCGGTGGTGGCAAGGATGAACACCACATGGGCCGGCGGCTCCTCCAGGGTTTTCAAAAGCGCGTTAAAGGCCGAGGCGCTGAGCATGTGCACCTCGTCGATGATGTACACCTTGTACTTGCCCTGCTGGGGCGGATACTTCACCGTTTCCCGCAGATCGCGTATCTCGTCCACGCCGTTGTTGGAGGCCGCGTCGATCTCCATCACGTCCAGGCTTTCGTCCGCCAGCAGGCGGCGGCAGCTGTCGCACACGCCGCAGGGATCGCCATTGCTGGGGTTTTCGCAGTTGATGGCCCGGGCCATGATCTTGGCCGTGGAGGTCTTGCCCGTTCCCCGGCTGCCGCAAAACAGGTATGCATGGGCAATGCGCCCGGTGGTGATTTGGTTCCGCAGGGTGGCGATGATTGCCTCCTGGGCCACCATGGATGAAAAGTCCATGGGCCGCCA
>CAYMOM010000109.1:0-6686 GCA_964391995.1 uncultured Faecalibacterium sp. | reverse complement strand
AAGCCCCGCGATACGAATGAAGTCAGAGGGCCTGCGGGCCCTCCGACACCTCCCGGAGGTTCTTTGACAAGCTGGCCCGCCGCAGTACGGGCGGGTGGAAAGACGTCATGATTAGATTTCGTCCAGCAGCTCCTCCAGGGTGAAGGGGAAGTACAGGGCGCCCTCGGCCACGGGGGCCACGGCACCCTCCTGCAGGAAGAACACCGGGTTGCCGTCCGCATCCAGGTAGAAGTCCTCCTCCGGGTAGAAGCAGCCTTCCAGGGTTTCGAAGGTCAGGTTGTCATAATAGGCCACGGTGCCGCCGGCAAGCTGATCCTGGATAACGTCCCATACCAGGGCGCGAACCATGGCATCCGCCTTGGCGGTCTGGCGCTCCAGCAGCCAGGTGTCGGTTTCATCGGCGCTGAGGATGCCCAGCAGGTACGGCAGGCTGACCACGCTGCCGGCCTTGTCGCCGGTGAGGGCAAACACATGCCCGCTGACGATGCTGGATGCGGCTGCGCCCAGGAAGGATTCGTTCAGCAGCCTGACGGAGAAAAAGCTGCTGTTGCTGCAGGTGACCTGGGCGGTGATGGCGGTATAGGCCTGCACGCCGCTGCCGTAAACCTCCTCGGCGGCCATGGGCGCGGCAAAGCCCAGCGCATCGGACACCAGGTAGGCATAAAATTCGTTGATCATCATGCACACCTCGCTGTCACCCTCCACGGTGGGATAGGCGTAGCGGTAGATGTACTGGGCGGTTGCTTCATCGCTGCCCTCGGGGTAAAAGGCGGCACCGGAAAGCCCGGCGCCCAGGGTGAGAGGTTCCGCCAGGGCGGAGAGAGGCAAAAGCAGGGCAAGCAGCAGGGCAAGTACTTTCTTCATATGCGCTCCTTATTTCGGATAGGTGTACCGGGCGGACAGGCGCGGCATGCTGGAATAGGTGCCGTTGGCATCGGCATAGATGCGGTAGCTTTCACCCAGCACCCAGGTGGTTTTGGAAAAGTTCTCCACCAGCACCGGCTGGCTTTGTCCGTCCTCGCTGGTATAGACAATGGCCATTTGGGGCTTCACGCTGACGATTTCCGCAATGGCGCCCTCCACCAGGTAAATCTGGCTCTTTTCGGTGCGGAAAACATTGTTGGAAAGCAGCTCGGAATAGCCATCGGCGTGTAGAGGCCAGGCCTTGGGGGTGTATTCATCCTGGTTGGGGATGTAGTACATGGTGTATTCCACGGTGGAGGTCTTTTTGCCCGGGTAGGAGGAGGTGATGGTAATGGTGTTGTCGCCATAATGGTCGAACAGGGCATAGAAGCTGAAGGTGCCGGTGGTTTCCAGGTTGGTGATGTTCAGGTCGGTATGGGGGGTGAGCACCTCCACCTCGGCGCCGGGGAGGGTGGTGGCGGTGATTTCAACAGCCTTGCTGTTGGTGCTGCCGTAGGTATCGGCAGAAAGATCCAGGGGGATCTCCTGGGGTTCGCGGTAAAGGGTGACGGTCATGACGTTTTCCCGGCAATACTGGCTGCGGACGCGCACAACGAAATTGTTGTCGCCCACGGGCTGCACGGTGGCGTTATAGGTGAAATCCCCATCCTCGGAGTCCACCGTGTCGGACACGTTCTCATCGTTCACATACACGGTGGAGCCGGGGCGCACGGTGAAGCTCATGCTGTACATGGCGGTAGCAACCTCGGTGCGCAGGCCATCGGGGGTGTTGAGGGTAATGGGGCTGAGGGGGATGCTGATCTGGTAGGTGATGGGATCCATGGGCTTTTGCTGGCCGCCGGTGGTTTTCACATAGGGGGTCAGGGTTACATCCATGGTTTCGCTGACATAATCGGTAATCTCGTCATACCAGGTGTGGTCGGCCACCTGCACGGTGGCAAAGCCGCCGGTGACCACATAGGAGGTGTGCAGCTCTTTGATGTAGATTTGCTGCCCGTCGGTGCCGGGAATCAGGATGGTGTGGGCAGCCAGGTCATCCTTGATGGATGCGGTGACAGAAGGCTTGTTCTGCTCCCTGGCGGCATCGGCCCGGGATTTGAAATAGCTGTAGCCGAAAAAGGCCGTCAGCCCCAGAAGGCCCAGCACTAGAACAATCACCAGTATGCGGACAATGTGCCGCAGTCCCCTGGCCCGGCTGGGCAGCTTGCCGGTGAACTGGGTGGTTTGTGGCAGCTGCCAGGAGCCATACATCTCCTGCTGCTGCCACACATCGCCATAGGCGCGCTGGTCCTGCCAGGCCTGGTTCACCTCTCTGGCATGGCTGTCCTCCTCCGGCTGGGATGTGCTGCGCTTGACCCGGACGGTGGTGCGGGGGTCGTCCTCCATGCGCCAGAAGGTATCCACACTGGCATGGGTGCGGATGGTCATGGAGGAAGGCGCAGTGCCGCGCCGGGCGCTTTCCTGGCGCATCTGGCGCTGCACACGGCTGCCCTGTGCCTTGCGCTTTTTCAGCTCGGCCATTTCCTCGGCCAGGGCATCGCGGCTGTCCGGGGCGGAACTGGCCTGGCCTTCCTCGTCCACGCGGATGTATTCCTTGCCCTTCTGGTCATCCCGCAGGGTGGCTTTCCAGGAGGGAAAATCGGCATTTTCGGTCTCCAGGGGTGCGCCGCATTTCATGCAATGGGGCAGGGATGCCCGGTTCCATTGGCCGCACTGTGGGCACTTCATAGGTTAGCTCCTTTGCTTGCAGTGATGGGGGTCATTCCTCGTCCATAACCAGCCAGCTGCTGCCCAGGTAGTCCTCAAAGTCTGCCCGGCACATTTCCCAGTCCAGCTCCTGGGCGGCCATGCCCACATAGGAAAGGGGATGCACGGCATCATCCTGGGGGATGCGAAGCTCCTCCACGGTGCAGTCCCGCAGGCCATAGGCCTGATCCATGGCGGCAACCAGCTGCTCGGTATTCATATTGGTGAGAAGGGTGTTTTCGATAATGGAGTCCAGCAGCTCCTTGGCCTGGTCGTAGGTGATTTCCCGGCACTGATCCGCCAGGGTGGAGAGCACCGTGCGCACGCGCTGGGTGCGCATGAAATCACCGCCGCCGCCAGCCTTGCGGATGCGCATGTAAATCACCGCCGCCCGGCCGTAGAACCTGTAGGTGCCAGCACCCTTCATGGAAGGGCTGGTCTGCTCGGGGGAGAGGGGGTAGCGCTGCAGGTAGCTGGCCTCGGAGGCGTTCACCTCAATGTCCACGCCGCCCAGGTGGTCGATAATGCGGGCGATCTGCCCGAAATCGAACAGGATGTAGTCCTCCAGCTGCAGGTTCAGGTGCTGGCTGATCACCTGGCACAGGGCTTCCGGGCCGTAGTTCTTGGCGATGTAGTTAATGCGGCCGATCACCCCATCGGGGCGCTGCACCAGGGCATCGCGGATGATGGAGGTGAGCATCACCCGGTGGGCGCGGGTGTCCAGGGTGACGATGACGATGCCGTCCGTATTGCCCAGGTTTTTCGGGTTGGCCTGCCAGCTGTCGGTACACAGGAGCAGGTAATGGTGCTGGCCCGGGGCAGTGGGGGTCAATTGGTCGTAGGGGATAATCTCAATGGGCTGGGGGGTATCCGCCAGGGCGGGCAGCGCAGCCATAAGCAACAGCAGCACGGCCAGCAGGGCGGAGGCAAGGCGCTTGAACATGGGCAAGGCTCCTTTCGGGTGGGTGATATGATCAGAACGAATAAGCATCGGGGATTCATCCGGAATGGGACAAATATCATTATACCACAGGGACGGGGGTGTTGGGAAGGGCAAATCAGCAGAAAAGAGCCTGCCGCATGCACGGCAGGCCCCGGATACCAGAGAAATTTACATCATCCCCAGCAGCTTGCACAGGTAGATGGCTACAAACAGGGTGCCCATGGAAAAAACGGTGGTCAGCACCACCTGGCTGGCGGCCAGGGGGCCATCGCCGCCCATGGATTCCGCCATGGGATAGCTGCTGACGGCGCAGGGGGCGCAGAAGAGAATCAGGATAACGCCCAGCTCCGCCTGGCGGAAGCCCAGAAGGATGCCCAGGCCGACCATGACCAGGGGTATCAGGGCCTGCTTGAGCAGCACCGTCCAGGCCAGCAGGCTGCGGTTGTCCTTCACACCCTTCCAGCACAGGGAGGCGCCCAGCACAATCAGCGACAGGGGCGAGGTGATGCTGCCAATGTCCTTGCACACCTTGTCCAGGGCGGCGGGCAGGGTGATGCCGGCAAGCAGGAACGCACAGCCCAGCACACAGGCGATAATCAGCGGGTTGGTCACAATGCCCTTGATGAGGGCCTTGGGATCGGCCTTGCCGCCGGAGGGTGCGGCAAGGGCCACCACAGCCAGCACGTTGTTGGCAATAATCACCACCGGCAGCGCCAGGGTGACGGCGGCAGTGCCGGCATCGCCAAACATGGCCTGGGCCAGGGGAATGCCCAGAATGGCAAAATTGGTGCGGAAGATGCCCTGCACCATGACCCCTTGCTTGCGGGGATCCTTCACAAAACGCGGCACAAGCCAATAGGCCGCCAGAAAAACCCCCAGTACGCTGAACAGCAGGAATGCCTCAAACGCCAGGCCTGGCGCGGTGGAAATGTCCAGCCCGCGAATGTTGTTGAACAGAAGCACCGGCAGGAACAGCCGGAAAACCAGCTTGTTCACGGCGCTGGCGGTCTCCTGGGTGAGCAGGCCAATGCGGCGGATCAGCCAGCCCAGCGCCAGCATCAGCAATAAGGGGAGCATAATGCCCAGGGTGATTTGAAACTCTGTCAAGGAATCTCGTCCTTTCTTTGGTATAAAGGCGGATCAGTCGCCAAAGGAGATACCCATGTTCCGTGCGGTGATGACCATCTGCTCGTCAGCGGGCACCAGCTTGGGCACGCCGGCAATATCGCTGAGCTTGTTGTGGATAATGTCGTTGCCCTTCAGGGCCACGGTGACGCCGTATACATCATCGCGGATCAGCTCCGCTGCGTGAACGCCAAACTGGGTGGACAGCACCCGGTCGTAGGCATTGGGGCTGCCGCCGCGCTGGATGTGCCCCGGCACCACGGCCCGGGCCTCCACGCCCACCATGTCCTGCAGCTGCTTTGCAACATAAGCGCTGGCGGAGAAGTGCTCGGCAGCGCGCCTGGCTTCCCGCTCCTTCTTCTTCAGCTTGGCTTCCTCCTTGTCCATGGCGCCTTCTGCCACGGCGATGATGGTGAAGCCCTTGTTGGATTTCGCTCTGGCTTCCACCACCTTGGCGACCTTGCTAATATCATAGGGAATTTCCGGCACCAGAATCACATCAGCGCCGCCGGCCACGCCGGAATACAGGGTCAGCCAGCCGGCCTTGTTGCCCATGATTTCAATCACCATGCACCGCCCGTGGGAGGCGGCGGTGGTGTGGATGCGGTCAATCACCTCGGTGGCAATGTCCAGGGCGGTGTGGAAGCCAAAGGTGAAGTCCGTGCCGTACAGGTCGTTGTCGATGGTTTTGGGCAGGCCGATCACGTTCAGGCCTTCCTGGGAAAGCAGGTTGGCGGTCTTGTGGGTGCCGTTGCCGCCCAGGGTCACCAGGCAGTCCAGCTTCAGGTTCTTGTAGGTTTTCTTCATGGCGGCAACCTTGTCCACCTTGTCCTCGCCAATGACACGCATGTTGCGGAAAGGCGTGCGGGCCGTGCCAAGAATGGTGCCGCCCAGGGTCAGAATGCCGGAAAAGTCGCTGCGCTTCATTTCCTGATAGTCGCCCTCAATCAGGCCGCGATACCCATCGTGAATGCCGATGATTTCAGCGTCGAACATTTCGTAAGCCGCACGGGTCACGCCGCGGATGGCAGCGTTCAGGCCGGGACAGTCGCCACCGCTGGTCAGGATACCGATACGCTTTTTCATAAAAAGAAACCTCCCTTGCTCTTGAATCTCAGTCATACTTCGGTTATTATAACATGTGGGAAGAGAAATGGCTACTTCTTTTTGTGAAAAACAGTGTTTTTTGTCCGGGAACCTGACCTGAACGAGGGAAAACCATGCAAAAAAACGCAAAGGAGCATAACCATGAACATCAATTATGTGGAGCTGTTCAACACCCTGCACCCTGGCTTTTTCGACCGGGAGAACATCCGCAATCTGCCGCCGGAGGATGTTTCGGAGGAGCAGATCCTTGACCTGCACAGTTTTTCTGCCGATGCGGTGCAGGTGAAGTGCCCGGGGCACATCACCTTCGGCATGTATCACGGGGACATGGAAAAGCTGCGCCAGGCCGTGGCGCTGGTGGACGAGAGCTGGGTGGAATACTTCAACAAGGGCGACAAGGTTTACTGCGCCATGGACGGGGAGCAGGTGGTGAGCTTCTGCCTGCTGGACGTGTTTGGTGAGTACAAGGGCCTGAAGGTTGCCGGGCCTGGCTGCGTGGGCACGGTGCCCGGTGCCAGGGGACAGGGCATCGGCCTGAAAATGGTGCAAAACGCCACGCAAATCCTGAAGGAACAGGGCTACGACCTGAGCTACATCCACTACACTCATGTGGGCCGCTGGTATGCCAGGCTGGGGTACGAAACCATCCTCCGCTGGAATGCCAAGGGCCTTTGCACCAGGGACTGACAGGCCGCCGATGTTGACGAAAGCACGGAAAAGATGTATAATTTTCAGCAGGCCGGGAAGCGCATTTTTGTGTGAAGCAGACCGGCGTGAAAGGTGATTGATCAAACCATGCAGGACAGCACGAGGCCATATAAGCGAGGCAGAAAACACTCGG
>CAYMOM010000108.1:0-6702 GCA_964391995.1 uncultured Faecalibacterium sp. | reverse complement strand
CGAAGGGGAACAGATATTCAAAGTCAGTCGTTGCCTTGGAGTAGAAGGCCAGCTTTTCCGGCTCGTGATCCCGCAGGCGGAGTTTTTCTTCCTTCAGGCCCAGGTTCAGCAGCCAGTTTTTGCAGAAGGTGCGCCAGTAGTTGAACCACTCCAGATCCTCACCGGGCTTGCAGAAGAACTCCAGCTCCATCTGCTCAAACTCCAGCACGCGGAAGATGAAGTTGCCGGGGGTAATCTCGTTGCGGAAGGATTTGCCGATCTGGCAGATGCCGGCGGGCAGCTTCTTGCGGGTGGTGCGCATCACATTGTTGAAGTTGACGAAAATGCCCTGGGCGGTTTCGGGGCGCAGCAGCACCTCGGAGGCGGAGGCCTCGTTGACGCCCAGGTGGGTCTTGAACATCAGGTTGAACTGGCGGATGCCGGTAAAATCCTTCTTGCCGCACACAGGGCAGACAATGTCGTGCTCGGCGATGTAGTTTTCCAGCTCCTCGTTCTTCCAGCCATCGCCGGTTTCGGCGCCGTGGGTGAAGTCCTCAATCAGCTTATCCGCCCGGAAGCGGGCCTTGCAGGCCTTGCAGTCCATCAGCGGATCGTTAAAGCCGCCCACATGGCCGGAGGCAACCCACACCTCACGGTTCATCAAAATGCCGCAGTCCAGGCCGGTGTTGTACTTGCTTTCCTGCACAAACTTCTGCCACCAGGCCTTTTTGATGTTGTTTTTGAATTCAACACCCAGGGGCCCGAAGTCCCAGGTGTTGGCCAGGCCGCCGTAAATCTCGGAGCCTGCAAAAATAAAGCCGCGGTTTTTGCACAGCGCGACCAGCTTGTCCATTGTCAGTTCTGCCATGGTCAATCTCCTCCTGAAAGTAGATTCATACCCTTGTATCATAGGCGCTGCACGGCAATTTGTCAAGTGCGGCGGTGTACTTTCGCGGTTTCCCTTATCCCCTTCCCCTTTTGCAGAAATTGTGCTATAATCGAACCATCGAAAGCAATTGATATTGCCCGTTGGAGGTTATTGCATGGCGCGAAAGGTCATTGGCCTGCTTTCTGCCGGCCCGGAGAATACTTATGCTGCTCGCCTGGTGGAGGGTGTTTCCATGCGGTGCAGGGCGTATGGGTATGATGTGGCGGTGTTTGCTGCCATGCCGGCCCTGGGCACTGCCCAGGAAAAGTATATGGCCGGGGAGATGAACATCTACAGCCTGATGAACCCCGACAAGCTGGATGGCCTGGTGGTGGACGTTTTTTCCCTGACGGACAGCGGCACCCTGCAGGTGATTCCCTCCATTACAAAGCTGGTGAATGGCTTTGGCAAGCCGGTGGTAGCCGTGGGCGGCGTGATGGGGGATTACCCGGCCTTCATTCCCACCAACAGGCGGGTTTTCCGCGAGCTGGTGGAGCATGTGATTGAAAAACACGGCTGCCGCAGGCTGTATTACCTGGGCGGCCAGGAGGGCAATGCCGAAACCATCGACAGGCTGGCAGGCTTTGCCGATGCGCTGGCGGCCCATGATATCCCCTTTGATGAAAAGAACGTATTCTATGGTGATTTCTGGTTTACCAGCGGCGCCGCGCTGGCTAAGCGCATTCTTTCCGGCGAACTGGAACGCCCCCAGGCGGTGATCTGCGCCAGCGACCACATGGCTATCGGCCTGACCAACCACCTGGTGGAGGGCGGCCTGCGGGTACCGGAGGACATGATCGTCACCGGGTTTGACGCCACGCCGGATGCCGTGACCAACCGGGTGACCATCACCAGCATGCTTTCCGATGTGGAGGGCGTGGCCGTCAGCGGTGTGGATCAGCTGCGCAGCCTGATGGAGCCTGGCGCGCCCCTGGCCCCCTATACCCCCAACGACAGCAAAAAGCTCCGAACGGGCATGAGCTGCGGCTGCAATTCCGATATGTCCCAGATGATGGAGCAGCTGCAGGTGTTTATGTACAACGTGAACCACGATTTCTCCGGCACCAATGTGGTGGCGGACATCGGCATGCTGAATGAAAGCAACATGGTGGAATACCTTTCCGCCTGCGATACCCCCCAGGAGTGCATCCGCCAGGTGTACAACCACACCCACCTGATTGGCCCCTATGACGAGTTTTACCTTTGCCTGGAGGAAAACTGGCTCAATGCCGACCTGTGCTGCCAGACGGGCTACCCCCGCCGCATTCAGATGGTCGCCAACAACACCCCCACCCTGGGCTCAGGCCACTATGAGGACGGCTATGTGTTTGATACCGCCGATATGCTGCCCGGCCTGGGGGATGAAGCCCGGGAACCCTCGCTGTACTACTTCATGGCTGTGCATTTCCTGGACCAGTCCATGGGCTATGCGGTGCTGCGGTATACGCTTGCCAACGCCCGCTCCGTCAGCTGCGTAACCCGCAACTGGGTGAAGAACATCAGCACGGGGCTGCACATTTCCCGCACCACCCACCGGCTGGAGTCCCTCTCCACCCGGGATGGCATGACCGGTGTGTACAACCGCCGGGGTATGGAGCTGATGCTGGATCAGATGCTCCGCCGGGCCGGCCCGGAGGACAGCGTGCTGGCCTTTGTAATCGACATGGACAAGCTGAAGTACATCAACGATACCTATGGACACGCGGACGGGGACTTTGGCATCAACGCCATCAGCGCCGCCGCCATGCACATCACCGGCAGCGGCGAGCTGTGCGTCCGTGCCGGCGGCGATGAGTTTTATGTGATTGGCATTGGCCGCTATACCCCGGCGGAGGCGGAAAAACGCATTGCCCGCTTCCGGCAGGCCCTGGACGATACCAACGCCACCCTGCTCAAGCCCTACACCCTTTCCGCCAGCATCGGCAGCGCGTGCATTCCCCTGTCCAGCGGCATGAACGTGATGGGGATCATCCGCATTGCTGATGCAAAAATGTATGAAAACAAGGTACAGAAAAAGCTGCAAAGGCAAAGGTGAAGACCCCCGGACTGTCAAAAAACCTCCGGGAGCTGTCGGAGGTTTTTTGACACCCTGCGCAATGGCTAGCATTGCTATTGACAAAGAGCGCATTCTGACCGCCATGGACGCCATTGTCCGCCAGACCATGAACATGGACATGATGTGGGGCTGGCCCTGGACTTCCTGGCTGCCGTGCTGGAATCCGCCGGGAAAAAACCGTGAAACGCCCGTGAAATTGGCCCGGAAGTATTGCAAAAAAACTTGCCATGGATATACTATAGGTATGGAAGAATCCGTCACGCTGCGGCGTTGTATGGCTGAAAAAGGATTTCACAAACCCCCAAGGGAGGCTGATGTGACCATGAAACGAATCCTGCTTGTGGTTTTGGCCCTGTGCTGCCTGGCGTTCCCCGCCCTGGCGGAGAACCTGTGCAAGTTTGACCGCACGGTAACCACCCTGTTTGAGGGTGAAACCCTGCAAACCGCCCTGCTGCTGGAGGGCGACCCTGCCGCCGGCGAGGTCACCTACTCCTCCGGCTCCGAAAAAACGGCCCTGGTGGATCAAAACGGCCTTGTAACCGGCGTGAACAAGGGCAATGTGACCATCACCGCCCAGGTGAAAACCGAGAAGCGCACCTTCAAGGCCACCATCGCCCTGAAGGTGCTGCGGAAGGTGACCACCATTGAGGTCAGCGAGGACAAGCTGAACCTGCTTTCCTCCGACAATGAGCTGATTGCTCCGCTGCTGAATGCGGATGCCCCCCAGCCGGGCGCCGAGGGCCAGCCCCAGGCGCCGGAGCAGGTGCTGGTGCTGCGCCTGGGCACGAACCAGAGCATTCAGGCCACCTGCGCCCCCAAGGATGCCAGCGACCGCAAGTACACCCTCGCCTCTTCGGACGAGAGCATTGTCCGGGTGTCCGGCACCAAGCTCCAGCCCAAGGCTGTGGGCGAGTGCACCATCACCGTATCCAGCGTCCAGAATCCGGAAGTGGCTGTGACCTACCGCACCCTGGTGGTGCAGCCTGTGACCCGGCTGCAGCTGACCGGCGAAAAATCCACCTATGTGGGCAGCACCCTGGCCCTGACCCCTGTGTATTCCCCGGAGAATGCCTCCATCCAGGCCGTCACCTGGAGCTCTGCCAACGAAAAGGTAGCCACCGTGGATGAAAACGGCGTGGTGACGGGCATTGCCAAGGGCAGCGCCACCATCAAGGCCACCGCGGCGGATGGCTCCGGCAAGGCTGCCTCCTTTAAAGTAACGGTCATGCAGCAGCCCCAGGCTATTGAGCTGAATGAAACCAGCGTGACCATTAACGTGGGCGCCTCCAAAACCCTGAAGGCCACCGTGTCCCCCAGCAATACCAACAACAAGAAGGTCACCTGGTCCTCCTCCGATGAGAGCGTGGCCACGGTGAACAAATCTGGCCGGATAACCCCCGTGTCCGCAGGCAGCTGCACCATCACCTGCCAGAGCGAGGACTTCCCCGGCGTGTCCGCCAGCGCCACGGTGCAGGTGAACCAGCTGGCTACCCGGGTTGCCTTTGCCGAGAAGAACGTTTCGCTGAATGTGAATACCTCCCTGCAGGTGTTCTGGGAGGTGCAGCCCCAGACGGTCAGCAACCCCAGCGTCACCTTCTCCTCCAACAAGGAATCCATCGCCACGGTGGATGCCAACGGGCTTATCACCGGTCACAAGCGGGGCGAGTGCTACATCACCGTGAAAACCGATGATGGCAGCAAGAAAACCGACAGGATCAAGGTTTCCGTGCTCCAGCCTGTGGAAGGCGTGCACATGAGGAACGATACCCTGAACGTGGGCGTGGATGAAAGCATCCGTGCCACCGCCGTGCTGGAGCCGGAGGACGCCAGCAACACCGGCATGAGCTGGTTCAGTGCCGATCCCACCATTGCCACCATCAGGGGGCAGAACAACAGGCCTTCCATCACCGGCAGGCGCTGGGGCACCACCACCATCACCGGCACCACCGAGGACGGCGGCTACACTGCCACCGCCACCGTGAACGTGGGCAATTACGACAAGGCGCTGAAAATCACCGACCTGTACCTGAACGATAACCAGATCAAAATGGTTGTGAACAACGAAAGCAACATGACCATTGCCCGGTTCTACTTCCTTATCCGCTGCTATGACGCCCAGGATAACCCCATCGTCTGCCATGAAAACGGCGGCAATTCCTTCGAGGGTTCCTACCGCTACACCCTCTACGAGGGCGACAACACCACCCATGGCCGCTTCTACTTCGGGGATTTCCTCCAGCCGGAAACCCCCATTGCCCGGGTGACCATGCAGATCGTCAGCTACAGCACGGATGACGGCTTCTACCGGGATATTCAGGAGGAAGATCAGACCGTGGTGGAATACAAGACCGTGGACTTTGTCGGCAAGCCAGCCGAACCCACCCAGGAGCCTGCGCCCGAAATTGGCGATGGCGCCACCGTTTGACAAAACCAATACAAAAAGCAGCGCCCACCCGATAGTTTGTCCGGGTGGGCGCTGCAGCTTGTCAAAAAACCTTTAGGAGGTGTCGGAGGGCCCGCAGGCCCTCTGACCTTATTTGTATTGCGGGCCTTTCGCCTTAGGCTTCGCGGCCTACGCAGGCGGCAATGGTACGGATGTCCTTCATGACGGCGGCGAACAGGTCGGGTTTGATGGACTGGGCACCATCGCACAGGGCGTTGGCGGGGTCGTTGTGCACTTCGATCATCACGCCGTCCGCACCCACGGCGATGGCTGCACGGGCCAGGGGCTCCACCATCCAGAACTTGCCTGTGGCGTGGCTGGGGTCAACAATCACCGGCAGGTGGCTCAGCCGCTTTACAGCCAGCACGGCGGACAGGTCAAGGGTGTTGCGGGTGTAGGTTTCATAGGTGCGGATGCCCCGTTCGCACAGAATCACGTTGGGGTTGCCGCCAGCCATGATGTACTCCGCGCTCATGAGCCACTCCTCAATGGTGGAGGACAGGCCGCGCTTGAGCAGAATCGGCTTTTTCGTCTGGCCCAGCAGGCGCAGCAGGTCAAAATTCTGCATGTTCCGGGCACCCACCTGAATGCAGTCCACCTTTTCTTCGAAGACTTCAATATCATAGGGGCTCATGATTTCCGTCACAATGGGCAGGCCGGTGGCCTTGCGGGCCTCCACCAGCAGGTCAAGGCCATCGTACTTCAGGCCCTGGAAGGCATAGGGGGAGGTGCGGGGCTTGAAAGCGCCGCCACGGAGCACCGTTGCGCCGGCCTTCTTGACCTCCTGGGCCACATAGGTAATCTGCTCCTTGCTCTCCACCGAGCACGGGCCCGCCATAATCGCCAGCTTTTTGCCGCCAACCTCGGTATCGCCCAGCTTGATCACACTGGGGGTGGGGTGGAACATGCGGTTGGCCTTCTTGAACGGCTCCGCCACCTTCATAATCCGCTCCACACAGCGGAAGGATTCAATCTGTGCCGGATCCACCTGGCTGGTATCGCCAATCAGGCCCAGAATGGTCAGGTCGGAACCGAACATGGGGTTCACATTGATGCCCTTGGCGGCGATCATGTTTGTCAGCTTGTCAATCTCCTGCTGGGGTGTGCCCTGCTTCAGTACGATGATCATGGGGAAAAAACCTCCTTCAATTTGGAAACAAAAAACCGGGGAGCCCGCCATGAAAGCTCCCCGGTTATGCGCCGCAAACCCTGCGGCCACACAGGCGCTGCCTTTAGCGGTACGTTCAAACACCCGGCACGGCAAAGCCGCCCGGGAGCATAAACGTAAAGGTAAAG
>CAYMOM010000107.1:0-6703 GCA_964391995.1 uncultured Faecalibacterium sp. | reverse complement strand
ACCACATCCAGAATGTCCTGGTAGCGGCGGAGCACGGCGGCGTAGTTCTCCTGCCGGTGGGGAAAATCGCACAAGGAGCAGTCTTTCACCCCATTGTCCAGGTAGGTGAAGTGCCCGCCGCACCTTTTCCCCAGGGCGTACAGGGGACAGTAGCAAAACAGGCAGCTGAAACCCTCAGCCGGACTGTTGTGACAGGGAAAACAGGGACAGGCCGTGTTTTGAAAAAACTCGCTGCTCATAGGCACCTCGCATAAGTGGCGTTACTGGGCTATTCGCCTGCGGAAAGGAAACTCCTTCTTTCAATAATATTAAGATTATGTGACGAATGGGGCAAGTTTTTTACAAAAACGCCTGTACATTTCATCCTTTTTAGGGTAAAATATAGGCTGAGACTAGTGTCGGATATTGAATATGAAGGAGTTTTGCATGATGAAGCGTCTTTTTTGCCTGATGCTTGCGCTGGCCCTGCTGCCCATTCTGCCTGCCCTGGCGGAGGACAGCACCGCCGGCAGCCTGGAACTGAAGGAGCTGCGGGCATGGGCCGATGCCTACAAGGAGCGGGCCATGGCCTCACAGCCCCTGAACGACCCCACGGCAGCGGATGCGCTGAGCGAGGACGGATACGCCTTCATTTACGAATTTGCTACCCTGTATATGGACAGGCCGGAAATGACCCAGGACAGCGTGCTGAAAAACCTGGTGGTGACCGATCCGGCGGAGGAAGGCCCCAGGGGCACCGCGGTGGATATGTTTACCGATGATGTGCTGTCCGCCTTCTACAGCGAAAACCCAAACCTGGAGGGCAGCCGCAGCTTTGCTGTGCTCTACATGGGCGACAGCCTGCCCCAGGATGCCGTGTGGGCCTGGGTGCAGCGTGACGGTCAGCGGGTGATGAGCATCCAGTATGCCATCCACCAGCAGCGGGCCACCGGCGGCGAAGGCTATACCGATGCCGGGCTGATCTACACCATTCAGGGCGACATGGTGGCGGCTATCCGCGCCTATGGCCTGGATGAATACAGCACCGAGGCCCAGGTGCAGGAAAACCTGAGCGCCGTCCGCCAGGTGATGCAGGAAACCGGCTATGCCCGGGTGCCCGTCAGCTATGTGGGCACCGACCTGGAGGCCTTTGGCCTGGCTGACCTGGACTTTGCCGGCGTAAGCCTGCTGACCATGGCGCCCCAGGAGGCCGAGGATGTGCTGGGCCAATGCCTGGAGGATCACTGGATGGAGGACGACACCGGGGAGTTCATCCGCATGATGGAGTTCGCCGGGTGCGATGTGACCTTTGTATACGATGCCGCCAGGGAGAATCCCCGGCTGAACAGCCTGTCCATTGCCGTGGATGGCATGGAAGGCCCCCGCTGCGTGCGCATTGGCGATACCTTCTCCAGCGTGCTGAGCCGCTTCCGCTATGGTGAGGGTGAGTACAGCGACCTGACCGAAATCCTCTATGGCGACCCGGCTGGCAGCACCTATGGCCTGGCGGAATACGGGGCGGATGCCTCCGCCACGCTGACCTATGCCTTTGAAGACAGCGGCCGGCAGGTGGTGCTGCACCTGACCTTTACCACCATGGAACTGAGCGAGATCCTGCTTTATATCAACGACTGACCCTGTGAGGTGACACCCCATGAAGATTGACCTGACCTGCCCGGCGGAGCTGTGGCGCTACCAGCTGCCCGTGGCGGACTACCACGCCTGCGAGCTGCTGCTCTTCAACCTGTCCGACAAGGTGATTACCTCTGTGGAGGTAACGCTGATCCTTTCCGACAAGGATGGGGACGAGCAGACCCGCCTGACCTACCGCGCCCACGACCTGCACGGTCAGAATGCCGAAACCTTTAAGGTTTCCGTGCCCATGGAGCCGGAGGCGGAGGCTGCTGCCCTGGAAGTTCTGGTGGACAAGGTGTGGTTTGAGGATTCCAGCGTCTGGCGGCGCGGCAAAGGCCCCCTGACGGAATACACCTCCAATGCCCTGCCCAACAGCCGTGCCCTGGAGCTGCTGCGCTATGCCGCCGGGCCCGCCGCAGTGGGCTTCCCCCAGGAGCAGGAGGGCCTGTGGCTTTGCGTTTGCGGGCGCCCCAATGCGGACTATGCCAAGTATTGCATCCGCTGCCAGCGGGAAAAGAAAGAGGTTTTTGAGCAGTTTTCCCGGGAGAATGTGGAGAAGCTGGCTGCCCAGCGGGAGGAGCAGCTTTCCGAAAAGAGCAAGGCTGCCCGGGAGGAGGCTTCCCGCCTGCAGCTGGAGCGGGAGGCTGCCTTTGAGGTGAAGCGCCGCAAGCGCCGGAAGGTGCGCATCATTGCCTGCGCCGCTGCCGGGCTGGTGCTGGTGGCCTATGTGGGCCTGTTCCACCTGACGCCCTACCTGCGCTATCGCCAGGCGGTGACGGACATGGAGGAAGGCCGCTACGCCACGGCCCAGGCCGCCTTTACCGAAATGGGCGACTACCGGGAGGCGGAGGCCTACATTCTCCGCTGCCGTTACATGGCTGCCCGGCAGCTGCTGACCAGCGATGACCAGCAGACCCTGCTGGCCGCCCGGGAAGAGCTGGCTGCCCTGGGCGACTATGAGGATGCGCCCGCCCTGATTCAGCAGGCGGACTACCGCCGGGCCGGGCTTTTGCTGGATGCAGGCCAGGTGGCGGATGCCTCCGCCCTGTATGTGGCTCTGGGGGATTATGAGGATTCTGCCGCCCAGGTGACCCGCTGCGCCTACCTTTCCGCCCAGGCCCTGCTGGACGAGGGCAAGCTGGCTGAGGCCCGCGCCGCCTTTGAAGCCCTAGGGGATTATGAGGACGCTGCCGAAAAGGCCCGGCAGGCCATCTATCTTTCCGGCAAGGCTGCCCTGGATGCCGGTCAGCTGGACGATGCCCTTTCCCTGCTGGAGCAGTCGGGCGGCTATGAGGATGCACAGACCCTGATCCACCAGGTATACTACCTGCAGGCCGCCAACCTGCGGGCCCAGGGTGAATTGCAGCAGGCCGGCGAAAGGTTCCTGCTGGCCGGGGATTATCAGGATGCGGCCCAGGAGGCCAGCGCCTGCTTCTACGCCCTGGCAGACGGCCTGATGCAGGATGGCGCCTATGCCCAGGCGGCGGAGAAGTTTGCCGCGGTGATGGACTATCAGGATGCGGCGGACAAGCGCAATGCCTGCCTGTACGCCCTGGCCCAGAGCAGCGTGAAGGACCTGGAATTCACCATGGCGCTGGAATGCCTGGCCCAGCTGCCCGATGATTATGAAGATGTGGCCCAGCTGCGCCAGGAGTGCGCCTATCAGCCCGGCATGCGGGCCATGGACAAAAAGGATTATGCCGCCGCCGTGGAGCAGCTGAGCCAGGTGCCCGGCTACAAGGATGCGGACAAGCAGCTGCAGAAGGCCCGCTATCGCCTGGCAGGTGAAATGATGGATGCCAAGGACTATGCCGGTGCCATGGCCCAGTATGAGCTTCTGGGCAACTACAGCGACAGCGAAAAGCAGCTGCGCAGCGCCAGGTATCTGCAGGGGAACCTGCTCTTTACCAACCAGGACTATGCCGGTGCCGAGGCCGTCTATGCGCTGATCCCCGATTATAAAGACGTGGACGACCGCCTGAAGGAGATCCGCTTCATCCAGGCCGATCAGCTGCTGACTGCTGGGGACTATGCCGCCGCCCGCCCCCTGTTTGCCGCCCTGGAGGACTACGCCGGCGCAGCCGACAAGCTGAAGGCCTGCGACATGCTTTCCGCCGCCGCCCTGGAGGCCCAGGGCCAGCTGCTGGAGGCCGCCCGGCTCTATGCCTCCCTGGGGGATTACGAGGGCGCTGCCCCAAAGGCCCAGGCGGCCTATTACACCCTGGCCCAGCAGGCCTCCGGCATGGACGCTGCCGCCTACTATGAACTGGCAGGGGACTATCAGGATGCCGCCCGGCAAGCGGAAGCCATCTATGACGCCAAGTATCAGTCCCTGGCCCGGCAGGCGGAAGAAGCCATGAGCAACGGCGAATTTGCCCTGGCCTTCACCCTGCTGGACAAGGCCGACCTTTCCGACCTGCCTGCCAAGTATGCCTACCTGGCTGAAACCCGGCTGGAAGCTGCCTATCAGGAGGGTGAACGGCTGACCAATGCCGGTGATCCCTTCGCTGCCCTGCCCTACTACCAGGCCGTGCCGGACTACAAGGAATCCGCCCAGCGGCTGGAAAGTCCCTGCTATCAGCTGGTGGGCACCTGGCAGGATGAAGAAGGCGCGGTGTATACCTTCAGCGCCGATGGCACCTGCGTGCTGGCTGGAGAGAAGCTGTGCTTTGCCATCAGCGGTGATACCATCAGCACCGGTGAAAGCCGGGAAACCCTGCTGATTTCCCACCGGGTATCCGCCCTGAAGGAATCCTCCGTCACCCTGTACGACCTGCGGCTTGCCTCTGCCAAAGCCATCAAGCTGACCAGGATGGAGCAGATTGACCTGCCTGCCCAGGAGCAAAGCGGCGTGGCGGTGGTGGACGAGTGATGAAGCGCGCCTATGCCCCATCGCCCAAGCGCATTCCCGAACTGGACGGCCTGCGGGTGCTGCTGGTGTTCATCGTCAGCTGGTACCACATTTGGCAGCAAAGTTGGCTGACCCCCTATGTGGGCCGCTATTCCCTGGATTTTCTGGTGCGTGCCGGATATATGCCGGTGGATGGCACCATGCTCCTCAGCGGATTTCTGCTTTTCCTGCCCTATGCCCGCAGCATGCTGATGGGTGAGCCTGTGCCGGACCGGCGCAGCTTCTATCGCAAGCGGGTGATGCGCATTGTGCCCAGCTTTTACTTCATCACCCTGGTGATGCTGCTGGCGGTGGCCTTGCCCTTTGGGCTGTACCCCATGGTTCAGCGGCTGGTGAAGGACGTGTTCATGCACCTGACCTTCACCTTCACCTTCGACTCGGCAACCTACATCTCCACGCCCATTGGCGTTGCCAGCTGGACGCTGGCCATTGAAATGCAGGCGTACCTGCTGTTTCCCTTCCTGGCGAAGGCTGTGGTGAAGCGCCCCGTGCCCACGCTGCTTGGCATGGTGGGAGCTGCCTGGCTGTGGCGCGGGTGGTGCCTGTGGAGCATGACGGACTACAACATGGTGGTGAACCAGCTGCCGTCCTTCCTGGATGTATACGCCCTGGGCATGGCGGCGGCGCTGGTGTATGTCCGGCTGACCCAGCTATACCCCAAGGCCAAGCGCCCTTTGCTGTGGCAGTTGCTGGCCACGGCGGCGGTATGCGCCTGCGTGTGGGGCGTGAGCGAAATCCTCCATACCCAGGCCTCCGCTGGCACTGGCGGGAACCTGCAGGCCTGGCAGATGATCCACCGCTTTCCCTTTGCGGCTGCGGTGGCACTGCTGGCCCTGGCGCTGCCCTTCGCCGTGCTGCCCCTGCGCAAGCTCATGGGCAACCGGGTGATGACCTTCCTGGCAGGCATTTCCATGAACTATTACCTGTGGCACCAGAACCTGGCTGTGCACCTGAAGCGCCTGGGCATACCTTCTTCCGCCTACGAGCTGCCCAACCAGGCCGGCGATAGGCCCTGGCAGTACCAATATACCTTCCTGTGCTTTGCCCTTTCCCTGGCGGTGGCCATCCTGGCAACCTATCTGGTGGAAAAGCCCTGTGCCAGGCTGATGCAGCGTTGGTTTGCCAGGCGGGACGCCCGCCGGCAGGCAAGCTATGCCGCCGCAGCCAGGGAAATCGCAGCCCAGGTGCAGCCGGGGGAGATCCTGCTGGCCCAGCTGCCGCCAGATGCCGCAAGCGCCCTTTCCCAGGCCATGGACGGGCGCCCTGTGATCACGGTGACAGAGGGACGATCCGCCGGAAGCATGGCGCTGCAGCGAACCGAATAAAAAAAGGAGTTCAGGGAATGTGCTTCTCTGAACTCCTTTTCATTTACAGCAGCTGTATATTGGCTTTGTGGCAGGCATCCACCACATCCTGGGGCCACAGGCTGGCCTGCACCTCACCCACATGGGCCTTGCGCAGCAGGTATACGCACATGCGGCTCTGACCAATGCCGCCGCCAATGGTCTGGGGCAGCTGTCCGTTCAGCAGCGCCTTTTGGAAGGGCAGCTCCGCCCGCTCCTGGCAGCCGCGGATAGCCAGCTGGCGGCGCAGGGCCTCGGGATTCACGCGGATGCCCATGGAGCTGACCTCCAGGCTGATGTCCAGCAGCGGGTCATACAGGAGGATGTCCCCGTTCAGGTCCCAGTCGTCATAGTCCGGGGCGCGGCCATCGTGAATCTTGCCGCTCTTCAGCGCACCGCCCACACCCATCAGGAACACCGCGCCGTACTCTTTGGCAGCCAGGTATTCCCGCTCCTTGCTGGTTTTGTCCGGGTAGCGGTCCTCCAGCTCCTGGGTGGAAACAAAGGTAATGTGGTCGGGCAGCTCCGGCTTGATGTGGGGGTAGTGGGCGCAGACGTAGCCTTCGGTTTTCCGCAGGGTCAGGTAGATTTTTTCCACAATGCTCCGAAGAAAGGCCTCGTTCCGCTCATCCGGGGTGATGATGCGCTCCCAGTCCCACTGGTCAACAAAAATGGAGTGGATGTTGTCCGTTTCCTCGTCCCGGCGGATGGCGTTCATGTCGGTATACAGGCCTTCGCCCGGCTGAAAGCCATAGGTTTTCAGGGCCTGGCGCTTCCACTTGGCCAGGGAGTGGACAATCTCCACCTGCTGGCCTGTTTCCAGCACATCGAAGGA
>CAYMOM010000106.1:0-6724 GCA_964391995.1 uncultured Faecalibacterium sp. | reverse complement strand
CCGTCAGGCCTGCTTGCAGGCCTGACAGTGACGGAGCGCAAATCCTCGAAAAAGTGGCTTTGCCACTTTTTCGACACCCTGCGCCTGCCGTTTCCTATGCGGCAGGCATTTTTCATAAGCAGAGGAGCTCCGTCAGGCGCTGGGGATTGTCGTAGCCCAGCTGCTTGAAAATCGGGGTTGCATAGCGGTCAAAGTCCGTGTGGTCAATCAGCCGGAAGGCGGCAGCAACCACATCCACCAGGTGTTCCTGCCTGGCATCCAGCCCGGCGTGGCCTACCAGCAGGAACCGCAGCAGCACATACACCGCGCACAGGGCCAGGAACTCCTCCAGGGGTTCCACGGGCCTGTCCTGAAAGGGAAACTGCACAAAGAACATGTGGTTTGCCAGCAGGTGCTCCAGCCAGGTTTCCCACTGGGGAATGGCCTGGGCCAGCGCCGCCGCACCCTGCTGATACCGGGCAAAGGCGTCATCCGCCGCGAAAAAGTCCATGGCAGCTTCGCCATATTCGCGGATGCTGGTGCTGCTCTGGTCAATCAGCGCCATCATGCGCTGGGCAGCCTCCAGGCCGGCGGCAAGCTGCTGGGCGCTGGCCCGGCACAGGGGCGGCGGGGGAAGGCTCTCGCCTGCCAGCAGGCGGGACACCTGGGCATCATCGCCGGCGGTCAGCGCCTGCTCCATGGCGCGCATGGCCTGGCCCAGCAAAAGCAGCCGCCGGGGCAGGGGATAGCGCCTGTCCTGCACCTGGGCAATGAGCCACAGGCGAATCTCCTGGGGCCTGCCGCCGGTGGGGAAGCGGTGCTTGGGCTGCCTGGGCAGCATGTCGAACTGCTGCGGATATGGGATGAACTGCAGCGGCTCCGGGTGGCACAGCAAAAGCTCCGGCACGGCCTCGCAGCTGCAGGCGCAGGAGCACTCCGGCG
Organism: uncultured Faecalibacterium sp.; assembly: GCA_964391995.1. Taxonomy (GTDB): domain Bacteria; phylum Bacillota; class Clostridia; order Christensenellales; family Aristaeellaceae; genus UBA11524. Next base: position 5,803 of record CAYMOM010000106.1, on the reverse strand, counting down.
CTTCTCCCGGGCGCACGCCCCGGGGGTACAGCTGGCACACCGCTGCCAGCACATCAGCGCCCAGCTCCGCCTGCAGGCCGCAGCGCCCGTCCGGCAGGTGCAGGGGGCACTGGCCCACATAGTTGGGGGTAATCTGCGCGTAGGCCTCCTCCGTAGGGTGAGGCGCCAGGTGCAGGGCAATATCCAGCCGCTGGCGCAGCTCCGGGGAGCAATCCACACTCAGAAGGGTGAAGTAGTCCTTCATGGTGATGGACACGGGCCAGCCCTCGCAGCAAGGGCGGCGGCAGGCGCCCATTTTACAAGAAAAGGCCGGATAGTAATCCGGCACAAGATAGGGTTTCATTTCGCTCATGGGAATCGACCTTCTATTCGTACCGATTGAACGAAATGTATTATAAACTTGCAGAAAAAGGAATGTCAAGGGGCGGTTTTGCACTTTTTTTGCACAAAATGCCTATTCCTCCAGCAGCCTGATGCTGCGGATATCCCCTTCCGTCACCGTCATGAACAGGGTTTTCTGGTTGGTGTAGATCATCATGCCCGGGGCGGCGCCGCCGGGCTTTTTCACATACCGGCGCAGGGTATAGTCGATGGGTACGGAGGAGGAGCGCTGGCCCTTGGAATACCATGCAGCCAGCATGGCGGCCTCCTTCAGGGTTTGCTGGGGCAGTTCGCCCTCGTGGTGGATAATCACATGGCTGCCGGGCATGTCCTTGGCGTGGAGCCACCATTCATTGGGCCGGGCGGAGGTGGTCAGCCGGTCATTCTGGGCGGCGTTTTTGCCCACCTCCAGCACAATACCATCGGCGGATTCGTACTTGTAGGGCCTGGACTTGGGCAGCGCCCGCGGCTGGCGGCGGTTGGCGGAGCGCTTCATGTAGCCTGTGCGCACCAGCTCCTGGCGGATCTCCTCCAGCTCGCTTTCGCCCACGCACTTGCCCACATCCAGCAGCATGCTTTCCAGGTAGTTCAGCTCCTGCAGGGTCTTTTCCTTCTGCAGGGCGGCGGTGGCCCGGGCGGAGCGGGCCTTCTGGTATTTCTTGAAGTAACGCTGGGCATTCTGGGTGGGGGTCAGCTGAACATCCAGGGGGATGCGCAGGGTGCCGCCGTTTTCATCGTAATAGTTGGGCAGTTCCGCGGCTTCCATGCCCTTTTGCAGCTGCCACAGGTTGGCGTTGAGAATTTCACCCATCAGGCGGTATTCCTCCATCCGGGCGGCGGAGGAAAGCTCCTCCTCCTGCAAGGCCAGCTTTTTTTCGCACCGGTCGATCTGCCCCTTCAGCAGCCGCACCATGGAGGCGCTTTTCTGGTTAATGCGGTCCTGGGCGTCCCTGGCGCCGAAGTATTTCTCCAGGGCGGTGCTCAGGGTGGGGTAGGGGTGCTGCTGCTCCAAAGGCTGGCTCAGGTAGGGAAAGGGAAAAACATCCAGGGCATCGCCCATACCGTCCAGCAGCACCTGGGGAGAAGCCATGCCCGGCAGGCGGTGGAAAAGGTCAGCCAGACGCTGGGCGGCCTGGGGCAGGTCGCACTGGGCTACGCGGAAGGCCAGCTCCCTGGCGGCGGGATTGGAAAGGCCCGCCACGCTCTGGGCCAGGGCCTTGTGCAGGGGTGCATCACCCTGGGAGAGCAGCTTGGCCAGCAGGCTTTCGGCGGTAATGGCGTCCGGCTGCAATTTGTCCTGGGCCGGGGGCGGCAGATAGGGCAAGCCGGGCTGCAGCTGGCGCACGCGGCTCATGTCCATGTTCACATGGCGCGCCGCATCCAGTATTCTGCCTTGCCCGTCCACCAGTATCAGGTTGGAGTGCCGGCCCATAATCTCCAAGATCAGCCGGCGGAGCACATGGTCGCCCAGCTCGTCCACCACATCAATGTCCACATGCAGCACCCGGTCGCCGTCCACCTGGGAAACGGAAATCACCCGCCCGCCCAGCAGCTGCTTGCGCAGCAGCATGCACAGCATGGGCGGCTCCAGGGGGTTGGGAAAGGTGGCGCAGGTCAGGTGGCAGCGGGCGTTGTTGGGAGAGGCGCACAAGAGCAGCCGCTTGTTTTCGCTTCCGGCGCGAATCAGCAGAATAACGGTGTCCTTCTCCGGCTGGGTAATCTTATCAATGCGGCCGCCCGCCAGGGCTGCGTGCAGCTCTCTGGCGGCAAAGCCAAGGGTCAGTCCATCCATGGGCATAGGGGAAGCTCCTCCTTTGGGTCAGCGGGCCTCGTTGCGGGCATAACTTTTGCTGGGGGTGAAGTCGTACAGCACACGCTCCACCTGGGGCAGAGCAGCAAGGGTGCCGGCGGTCACCCGCTCCAGCAGGTCGTGGGGCAGGCGGGAGGCCACGGCCATCTGGCCGTCAATTGCCTGTACGGCACGGAGAATGATCACATACCCGGTGCCCATGGGGTCGGGGTTATCGGCCAGGGTGGCATAGTATTGCCACAGGCGCTTGTTCTGGCCGGCAGCATCGATCTCCTGACGGAAAATAGCATCCGCCTCCCGCAGGATAGCCAGCTTTTCCTCCGTCACATCGGAAAGGATGCGCAGGGCCAGGCCGCTGCCGGGAAAGGGCTGGCGCTGGACAACGGCAGCAGGCATAAGCAGCTCCTCGCCCACCCGGCGAATCTCGTCCTTGAAAAGGTCGCGCACAGGCTCCACCACGGTCAGCCCGTCGGAGTGCACATCAGGGGGCGCGTCCAGGGTATCGGCATAATTGGTTCCCTGGAGCAGCACCTTCACCTGGGGCAGCTTTTCGGCCTCCCGGCGGATGATTTCCTGCAGCAGGTCGTGAACGATGCGGGCCTTGGCCCGGGCGCTGGCAATGCCGGACAGGGCGGAAAGCACTTGCTGACTGGCATCCACCAGGGTCACGTTCAGGCCCAGCTCGTCCCGGTACTGGCGGAAAACCTCCTCCGCCTCACCCTTGCGCAGAAGGCCGGTATCAATCAGCAGGCAGTGGAGGCGCTCGCCAATGGCCTGGTGGCCCAGCAGGGCGCACACGCCGCTGTCAATGCCGCCGGAAATGGCGCACAGGGCCTGGGTGTCATCCGGGCAGGCGGAGCGGATGCTCTCCCGGGCGGCCTCGGCAAAGGCCTGGCGGCTCCACCACAGGGTGCACCCGCACAGGTTGGTGCAGAAGTTGATCAGCAGCTGGGTGCCGTCCGGGTCGTTGGCCTCGGGCAGAAAGGCCAGGCCATAAACAGGCTTGCCTGCCGCGCGGAAGCCCAGCACGCCGGCTTCCGTTTCGGCAATGGGGTGACATGCGGCGGACAGGCCAATGCACCTGCAGGCGGGCAGATAGCGCTCGTTGCCCGTCACTGTGCCAAAAAGCTCCTGGGCGCTTTCAAACCGCACCGGGAACACTCCGGGCGCGTCATTCCGGTCACCCAGGGTGCAGCCCATGTGCTGGGCCAGGGTCAGGGCAGCATCGCCCATGGCCAGCACAGGCAGGCCGGCAGCCAGCAGGCTGTCCAGGTGGGGGATGTCCGCCGGCTGGCCCTTGTCGGCTCCGGCCAGCAGAATACCCCGGGCCTGGTTGTCCAGCACATCCGCCGCTGCAGCATCACCGGGCAGAATGCGGCAGTACAGGTGCTCGGCTCGCAGCTTGCGGGCCATGGAACGGCAGGCCCGGCTGTCGGCCTCAATCAGCACGATCAAATCACGCATGGAAGCTCACTCCTCCGCAGGGATTCCAAAAGGTATTTCTCAATATAATTCTGTGCGGAGCGGGCGAATTCCTTTTTTTATGCAATGGAAACCGGGAAAATGAAAAATCCAAAACTTTTTTTGAAAACCACGTTTCAGCCGGGGGGAAATGGTGTATACTATCATCAGGCGGAAGCCAAACGAAAAAGAATCAAAAAATGCTGGAGGTAGATCATATGAAGTGGGTTTGCAAGGTTTGCGGTTATGTGCACGAGGGCGCCGAGGCTCCCGAATTCTGCCCTGTTTGCAAGGCTCCCAAGGCCAAGTTTGAAAAGATGGCTGAAGCCAAGACCTGGGCCTGCGAGCACGAGGTGGGCATCGCCAAGGACGCCCCGGAAGAGATTAAGGAAATGCTGCGGGCCAACTTCACCGGCGAGTGCACCGAAGTTGGCATGTACCTGGCCATGGCCCGTGTGGCCCACCGGGAAGGCTACCCCGAAATCGGCCTGTACTGGGAAAAGGCCGCCTATGAAGAAGCCGAGCACGCCGCCAAGTTTGCCGAGCTGCTGGGCGAGGTTGTGTCCCCCTCCACCAAGGAAAACCTGACCGTCCGCGTGGAAGCCGAAAACGGTGCCACCGCCGGCAAGTTCGACCTGGCCCTGGCCGCCAAGAAGCTGAACCTTGACGCCATCCACGACACCGTACACGAAATGGCCAAGGACGAAGCCCGTCACGGCAAGGCGTTCGAGGGTCTGCTCAAGCGCTACTTCGGCAAGTAAGTCAGTGGGCTGAAAGCCCGCTGTATCAAGGCTTTTAAGGGAATCGCTCCGGCTGGGGCGGTTCCCTTTTTTGCGCCTGAAATAGGGCAAAGTGCCGTTCAGTGCCTTATGGGTGCCGATACCCTCCAGCGTAAATGCAAAAGTGCCTTTTCAAAAGTGCCCGAAATCAGTATATCCGTGCGGTGAAAACCTGTCAAGGCTGTTCCTCCGCCGGGTGTGTTCCTCCACCGCCCATCTGCCATTTCTGTTGGTATTGATAATTGAAACAGACGATTTTGGCGGTGGAGGATAAAAAAAGTGCCTCCCTCGGTGGGGAGGGAGGTATCAACGCTGCTTGTTGATTACTGTATGATAATCAGCCATTACTGAGTAGTCCTATTCCAATTAGAAAACTTATTGTTCCAGCAATTGTTAACGCATTGAACGCTTCATAATCGGATGAAAAAATTAGAAACATGGAGATAACATCTATAACCGCACCTATGATAAGCAAAAATGCACCAAAGGCTTTTGCAGATGATGCTCCACTTGCTACATGTGTATCATGCTTCTGCATTTCCAAGCGTTCCTTTGTTTCTTGCGTGAGTTGAGAATCGGGTATCGGTGCTCCGCAGTTCATACAAATTGGAGTGCTTCCGTCAATTTTGCAACCACATTTTTCACACACGGATGCCATATCAAAATTCATCTCCTTTAGATAGGCGAAAAGTTAAAACTTAACAATGTCGCCCCAGCTATCCTTTAATGCGGCATTGGCAATAATCCCAAGCAAACTTGTTCCGCTTGTCTGTAATTCTTCAAGTGCTCTTGTAATTTTGCCGCTATTATCTACAACAAGTCTAAGTTTCTTCCGAAGCATAGCTCCATATGAGTTTGGTGCATCAATATAAGTTTCAATATATGTGCACTTAGTTAAGGAGCCGGAAATTTTGATTTCACCTTTTTTTACCATATCAGGTGTTAACTCAGGCCATTTGCATGATGCAGGGGATTTGAAAGCATTTATAATGTGATTGAAAAATACAGCATCATACTGCTTTTCCAATTCGCTTTTTTCTTTAACTGGAATCACCAAACCTGCACTACCGTTCAAGGCAGCTACAACATTCGCGAATTCTTCTGCTGTCAGAATTCCATCCTGCATAAGTTGGGTGAGTGCTCTCATTTTTTCTTCCACTGTAGCCATAAATTTTCTCCTTCTGTTCTTATTTCTATCACATTTCTTTGTTTTCATCCAAGGACGCTAAAGATGAGTAGCGCGACAAGAATTGCACCTACTACGCCCCAAATTAGGATTTGCCATTTCTCTCACTCCTCCTATTATGTTATCTCCGCACAACTTCCTTGAAAGTGTGCTTCACGATATTTGGTGTGCCTTTTAGTTTGATAT
>CAYMOM010000105.1:0-6790 GCA_964391995.1 uncultured Faecalibacterium sp. | reverse complement strand
TTGTTGACATAATGCACATTATGTAGCAATCCTGGTGCATGGGGTGAATGCGCCGCACATGGGCGGCAGAAGAAAGGAGGACTGTACCATGAAAAGGAAATCGCTCATCATGTTGGTGTGCGCCATCGTGGTCATGTCCAGCGCTGCATTTGGCACCATTGCCTACCTGACCGACCGTGCATCCGTGAAGAACACATTCACCGTTGGTAATGTGGACATCACCCTTGACGAGGCAGATACCAATGAAGCCGGCCAGCCCTTGGACGAAAACGGCCAAGTTGCGCAGAATCCGGAAGACATCAAGCGTGTGGAAGACGGCAACAACTACAAGCTGGTGCCCGCTCACGAGTACACCAAGGATCCCACCGTTACCGTGAAGGCCGGCAAGGAGCCTGCCTACATCCGTATGGTGGTGGAGATCAGCAAGGCTGCCGAGCTGGATAAAATCTACGCCGCGCTGAATACCGCCTATGCCGAAAAGTTCCCTGCGCTGCCCACTGAACAGGTGACTTTCCCCTTCCTGAATTGTGCTGACAAGGGTTGGGAAAACGATCAGCAATATGCCTGGCAGCTGGTTAGCACCGAGAAGACCGCTGACGACCTCTATCGTCTGACCTTCAACCTGCAGGATCGCCTTGGCAGCGTTGTTTCTGTTTCTGCAACTGAAAACGACCTGCGGCTGCCTCCGCTGTTCACCAAGATCACGGTGCCCGGCGAAGTGACTGGCGACTGGCTGGAAAAACTTAACGGCATGGAGATCAACGTGCTTGCCCAGGCCATCCAGGCTGATGGCTTTAACGGAAACGCCAATGCTGCCTGGGAAGCTTTCAACGCCCAGAGCAGCGCCAATATGCCCACGCCTTCTGCTACCACCCAGGTGGATCAGGGCGACAACCCTGAGCTGCCCCCTGTTACCGAGTGATAGAACCGTGGCTGACCACTACAGTTGATAACGGCGAAAGCCGCATCATACAAGCTAACATGGAGAAAGGAAGGAAACCCGTATGAAACTGAACCGCAAACTGGTGCTGGTTCTGGCGCTGGTGCTGAGCGTGGCCATGGCCACCACCGGTACCTTGGCCTACCTGACCGACCGCGACAGCAAGGTGAACGAGTTCACCATGGGCAATGTGTCCATCGACCTGGAAGAGGCCTTTGAACAGGGCGCTGAGCTTCTGCCCGGCGTGGCTGTTGAAAAGGAGCCCACCATCAAAAACACCGGCTCCACCGATGCTTGGGTGTGGATGGAAGTTGCCGTGCCCGAGAACTTCAAGTACAACCTGACCATCAAGCAAGAGCTGGGCAACAACTGGCAGCAGCTTGGTGACGTCACTGTGAAGGAAGACAAGGCCATCCTGACCTTCCTGTATAAGGATGCCCTGAAGCCCGGTGAAACCACCTCCGCCCTGTTCAAGGAAGTTGAGCTGAACGAGTGGATTGACATCAAGCCCGATGGCGCGATGTACAAGGTTCATAATGGCGAAGTTACGGACCTGGATTGGAACATCAACACTGACGGCAACGTGAAGATGTACGTCAGCGCCTATGGCATCCAGGCTGAAGGCATTGACAATGTTAATAAGGCGTACACCACCTACAACAACCAGTGGGGCGAAGACGGCGGCAAGGAGTGGGCTCCTTCCGCCAACAACCAGGCCGCTTTGGATGAAGCACTGGCAAATGGCACCAGCAACATTACCCTGAGCGCCGGTAAATACACCCTGCCCGCCCTGTCCAACAAGACTGTGACCATCGTTGGCGGCAAGGACACTGTCATCGACATGGCTAACAGCCCGCTGAATGCTGCCGGCGTGGGCACCAGTGGCCTGGACATCACCTTCGATGGCGTTACCGTCAAGTTCAGCAACACGGCCGACTACAAGGGCATTCAGCACAGCAAGAAGGTTGTGTACAAGAATTGCACCATCACCGGCAAGCAGTTCCTGTATTCCGATGCTGAGTTCATCAACTGCACCTTCGAGAACTATGATGATTACTCCGTGTGGACCTACGGCTCCAACAACGCCACCTTCGAGAACTGCACCTTCCTGACTGGCGGCAAGGCCATTCTGGTGTATTGCGAATCCGCTGCCGGTGCTACCCAGAACATTGCTGTGAAGAACTGCACCTTCTATGACAATGGCGCCATGAACACCAGCAAGGCTGCCATCGAAGTCCATGCCTATGCGACCACCGCCCCTGACGCCATCAACCTGACCATGACTGGCAACAAGGTTTATGGCTTTGGCGTGAACCCCAACGGCAACACCGGTTCTGCCCTGTACAGCGATGAAGGCAGCTATGCCGGCAACATCATGACCGTCACCAATACCATCAACACCATTGATTCCAGCGCAAAGACCATCGCCAGCGCTAACGGCCTGGTTGCCTTCGCGAATTCTGTGAATGCTGGCGCTCAGAAAAAGGGTGAAACCATTGTCCTGACTGCTGACATTGACCTGGGTGGCATGGAATGGACTCCTATTGCTTACTTCAATGAGGAAGCTTTCCTTGGTACGTTTGATGGTCAGGGTCACACCATCAAGAACTTTAAGGTTTCCAATTTCACCTATAACAACCCCAACGATGGTGTTGGTCTGTTCGGCTGGATCGGCTGTGGTACTGACCAGGCCCATGTGAAGAACCTGACGGTGGAGAATGCTTCCATCAAAGGCGAGCACTATGCTGGTGTCATCGTTGGCTACGTGCAGAGCGGCTCTATCGAGAATTGCCATGTGAAGAACTCCACCGTGACCGATGTTCATACTGGTACGATTATTCCTGGATATGCAGCTGATACCGCTCTCTGCGGCGACAAGGCTGGCGGCATCGTTGGCTATGTGAATAATGGTGACGTGAAGGACTGCTCCGTGAAGGATTCCACCATCACCGCCGGCCGCGATGCTGGCCAGGTGATCGGCTGTGCTAAAGCTGCTTCCAACGTGAACAACACTGCTGTCAACGTGACTGTCTCCGTTGACAACAACTGCGACCGCCACGGCGAAAACGTCCGGAACGAAATCATCGGCCGTCTCAACTAAGTTTCCCCGCCGTCCCTCCCCGCGAGGGGCGGCAATCAGAGGGCATGCACTGTGTGCCCTTTGATTGCCGCAACCGGCTATTCTGCCACAAAGGAGGCTCACCAGTGAGGAATGCTATGATGATTGCACTGTGCTTTGTCTTGGTCTGCTGCCTTGTGGTTGGCGGCACATACGCCTATCAGAATGACCCTGCTTTCCGCGCCACGGTGAAAAATTTTGTCCAGGGGTTCCAACAAATGGCCGAGGGCTGGATAGGCAACAGGAATGCTGAAAACGGCGCGGAGCAGTTGAAAATCTCCATTATCTCCTCCCAGGATGGCAAGGATGCACCCCTCCTGATGCCCGGCAGCGGGCCTGTCAGCATCACTCACCGGGTGAAAAACGGCGGCGAAAAGGAAGTTTACTTCCGCCTGTACTACGCCGTTCAGTACAACCAGGACACCTGGGACAAAACCTTCCATGTGTCCTTCGTCCATGATGAGAGAGTGTATGATGAGTCGGACTGGTACCACATAATGATTGACGGCACCGTTCCCTACCTGATGAAGGTGTTTACCTACAAGGCCGCGCTGAGCGGTGGCACGGATTCCCCGGGCGTTACGGTGACTGTTGAGTTCGATGGCGATACCCCCACCCAGACAGGCATTACCCAGGAGCAGTTCAAGGCCTATCGCTCGGATTTCCTGCTGACCCAGGTTATGGCCATCGATACTGAGGAATTTACACCCAACGAACTGACAACATACAGCGACGCCTTGAATGCCGCCCTGCCGCTGGACGAGTACGCCCCCTTTTAACCCGTTAATTGAGAAACGATGTTTGCAGAAAGGAGTGAAGCCCCATGAACAAACGACTGTTCCGGCTGCTGGCTTTGCTGCTTTCTGCCGTGACGGTGGTGGCGCTGGCTGCCCCCGGCACCGTGGCCTTTATGGCGGTGGAAACTCCCAAACTGGTGAACACCTTCACCGCTGATCCCTACATCGGCCCCGATGTGCCCCCCGAGCCCGGCACCGCCATTGTTCCCGTGAAGGTTGCCAAGACCATCCGCGCCACCGGCAAGGAGACCATCAGCCCCAAGGGTTTCTCCTTCCTGCTGGAAAACCTGGATACCGGCGAAAAGCTGGCCTTCACCACCGATGAAAAGGGCATTGCCGCCGCCAACCTGGTGGTGTCCGCCCAGGTGGAACGCTATCGCTTCCGCCTGACCGAGCTGAACACCGGCGTGCCCAAGGTGACCTACAGCAAGGTGCAGTACGACATTGAGATAATCCCCCTGGTGGACGCCCAGGGACAGGTGGTGCCCCGCATTGCCATCAACGGCAGCCCAGCTGAGGAAATCTCTGTGGCGTTTGAAAACCTTTATGATTCCGGCAAACTACCCCATACCGGCGACCAGGCCCACACGCTGCTCTATGCCGCGCTGCTGGCTGCCAGCGCCGCCGGCCTGGTGCTGATGCGCCGCAGGAGGCAAGCGTGACACAAGAGAGAATCAAGCTGCTGAAGGGCCTTTCCACCGGCCTGGTGGTTGCCGCCATGGCGGTGGCGTTTCTCATTGCCGGCGTGCGGATATTCGGCCTGGATGTTTATGGCGTGCTGACCGGCTCCATGGAGCCAACCTATCCCACCGGCTCCATGATTTATGTGAAGGATGTTGAACCCGGCAGTCTGCGGGTGAATGATGTGATCACCTTCAGCATTTCTGCCAATGTGATTGCCACCCACCGCATTGTTGAAATTGTCCCCGATGAGAACAACCCCAGCTATGTGCGCTACCGCACCAAGGGCGATGCCAACAACGATGTGGATGCATCGCTGGTTTCGCCCAACAACGTCATTGGCAAGGTTGTTTTTGTGGTGCCTCAGCTGGGGTACATTGCCAACTACATTCAGCAGCCGCCGGGCATCTTTGTGGCGATTTTCGTTTGCGGGCTGATGATTGCCTTCGTTTTCTACACCGATTCACTGGAAAGCAAGGCCAAGCAGCATGGAAAGATGCCGGCACCCAAGGTCAGGGAGCCTGCCCGGCAGCAGCCTGCGCAGCCCATGCAGCCCATGCAGGGGTATGCGCCGGCCTATCCCCAGCGCCAGGCCTATCAGCCCCAGCAGACGGCCTATCCGCCTAGTGTGCAGTATCAGCAAGGCTATCAGCAGCCGCAGCAGCACTATCCCCGGCAGGGTTATCCCCAGCCGCAGCAGACCTATCAGCAGTGGTACCCCCAGCAGGCACCCCAGGGATACAATCAGCCCCAGCAGGTCTGCCAGCAGCAATACCAGCAGCAATATCAGCAGCCCCAGTACCAGCAGCCCGCGCAGCGATACCCCAGGTATCAGCCCAGCGCGCCTGCGCCCATTTTCGATCAGCCACTGGAGCCTGATGCATCCCGCCAAAGGCAAAGCCGGCGGTAACAGCATAAAAAAACGCCGGAGCCGGCAGAAAAGCGGCTCCGGTATTTCTTTGCCGTGCAACGGCGTGTGAGCTTTCCAAGGCTGTGCTTAAGCAGGATTGTCAAGGGCAAGGTGCTTGGCAAGTGCATCCAGCGCCGTGCGATCCGCGGGCTTGACGGCACCCCGGATGGTGATGACGGGATCGAGAATGGTGATGTCCTTCATGGCGGAGAGAATCTCGCGCATGGTTTTGGCAGCGGAAGGCGCCCAACTGGCGTTTTCGATCAGGGCAATGGTGCGGTTCTGATAGTTCTTGCCCTTCAGGTGATGGAGGAAATCCTCCATCAAGGGTGCTACGCCGGCATTGTAGGAGGGCGCAGCCAACACCAGCTTGCCATAGCGGAAGGCGTCCTCCAGGGCCTCGGAGGCCTCGGTGCGGGCCAGGTCTGCCATGGCCACATGGGGGCAGCCGTGCTCCAGCAGCATGTCCTTCAGCAGGTGGGCGGCCTGGGCGGTGTTGCCGTGAAGGGTGGTGTAAGCGATGAACACCCCCTCGCTTTCCACGCCGTAGCTGCTCCAAACCTGGTACTGCTGCAGCGCGTGGGGAATGGCATCCGTCAGGATGGGGCCGTGCAGGGGGCAAATGGCGGCAATCTCAAGGCCGGCGGCCTTTTTCAGCACGGCCTGCACCTGCGGGCCATATTTGCCAACAATGTTGAAATAATACCTGCGGGCCTCGCAGTCCCAGTCCTCCTCCACGTCCAGGGCGCCAAACTTGCCAAAGCCATCGGCGCTGAAAAGCACCTTCTCGGTGGATTCATAGCTGAACATCACCTCCGGCCAGTGCACCATGGGCGCGAAAACAAAGCTCAGCTGATGCTGGCCCAGGGACAGCACATCGCCGTCCTTCACCACCAGCTGCTTTGTGCCTGCCAGGTCGAAATACTGGGTCAGGTATTGAAAGGTTTTGGCATTGCCCACCAGGGTGACTTCGGGATACTTTTCCGTGAAGAGCTTCACGGCGGAGGCATGGTCCGGCTCCACATGGGAAACCACCAGATAGTCCGGCGTGCGGTCGCCCAGGGCAGCGGCAAGGTTGGCAAAGAAGCCATCTGCTTTGCGGATGTCCACCGTGTCCAGCACGGCAATCTTTTCATCCAGGATGAGATAAGCGTTGTAGGAGATGCCGTTGGGCAGGGGGTATTGGCCCTCAAACAGGTCGATATCGTGGTCGTTGACGCCCACATTCAGAATATTCTTTGTCATTGGTGTTCCCTCCATGAAAAAACCGGCGACAGATTTGCCGCCGGCAGACTGTCAAAAAACCTCCGGGAGGTGTCGGAGGGCCCGCAGGCCCTCTGACT